>NZ_JBGWAB010000061.1:0-43835 GCF_041862025.1 Streptomyces sp. AB3(2024) | reverse complement strand
GCCGCGGGCGGCCGGCCGGCCCCCGCGCGGGCCGGCGCCTCCCCCGCCCCGGCCCCACCGGAACTCCGCGCCCTGGCCTGCCGGCTGCTGGACGAACTCGCCGCCCTCCCCGCCCCGTCGGCCTCGCTGGAACCCACCGCCTGGCCGGAGATCCGCGCCACCTGGACCCCGGACCCCGGTGCACGGACCTCAGGGCCCCCCGCCCCATCCCCGACCCGGGGCCCGGACGACGCAGGGCCGCCGACGAACGGCCCGCAACCGTCCCCCAAGACGAACCCCGCTCCGGAACCGGAGCCGGAGCACGGGCCGGGACGGGTGGGGCCCGGGCACGGGCACACGCCGGCGCCGGGGCCCGGGCACAGGGCGGCCCCGGAGACGGAGCACGGCCACGGACCGGGACCGACGCCCGCGCCGGGTCCCTGGCCGGGGCCGGAGTGCGGGCACGCGCCGGAACCGGGTCCCGGGCCGGGACCGAGGCCGGAGCACAGCCACGGACCAGGACCGGCACCCGCGCCGGGACCTGGCCCGGGACCCGGGCACGGCCATGGCCCGGAGCGCGGGCGCGGGCCCCGCCCGGGGCCGGAGTACGGGCGCGGGCCCGGGGCGGGTCCCAAGCCGAAGCACAGCCACGGACCGGGACCGACGCCCGCGCCGGGTCCCTGGCCGGGGCCGGGGCACGGGTCGGGGCCAAAACCCGGGATGGGGCCGGGGCCGGGGCGCGCGCCCGGGCCAGGGCCCCGGGTCGACCCCGTGCTGCGCCGCAGGCTGGAGGCCGCCTGGCTCGGCCGGGCCGTCGGCTGCGTGCTCGGCAAGCCCGTCGAGAAGCTCCCCCTCGACGGAATCCGCGCCCTCGCCCGCGCCACCGGCAACTGGCCGCTGGCCGACTGGTTCACCGCCCGCGGCGTCCCCTCGGAGCTCCTCGCCGCCCACCCGTGGAACCGCCGCTCCGCCGCCACCTCCCTCGCCGAGAACATCGACGGCGTCCCCGAGGACGACGACCTCGACCACCCCCTCCTCGGCCTCCTCCTGCTCCAGCGGCACGGCAAGGCCTTCGCCACCGCCGACCTCGCCCGCCTCTGGCTCGACGAGCTCCCGGCCGGCCGTGCCTTCACCGCCGAACGCGTCGCCTACCGCAACCTCCTCCTCGGCCTGGAGCCCCCGCGGACCGCCACCCACCACAACCCCTTCCGCGAGTGGATCGGGGCCCTGATCCGCGCCGACGTGCACGGCTGGACCAACCCCGGCGACCCGGTCGCCGCCGCCGAACAGGCCTACCGGGACGCCACCCTCACCCACACCGCCAACGGCGTCTACGCCGCCCTCTTCACCGCCGCGACGATCGCCGAGGCCGCCGGCGGCCGGGCCGACGTGCACACCGCGCTCCGGGCCGGGCTGGCCGTCGTACCGCCCCGCTCGCGCCTCGCCGACGCCGTCCGCTTCGGGATCCGTACCGCCCGCGACGAGGCGGACTTCGACCGGGTCGTGGACCGGCTGCACGCCTGCTACGGGCACTACCACTGGGTGCACGCCCTCCCCAACACCGCCCTGATCGCCGCCGCCCTCACCCACGCCGACGGGGACTTCACCCACTCCGTGTGCCGGGCCGTGTCCGGCGGCTGGGACACGGACTCCAACGGCGCCACGGCCGGCTCGGTCGCGGGGATCCTGGCGGGGTCCCCCGACCGCATCCCGGAGCGCTGGACGGCGCCCCTCAAGAACCGCCTCGCCACCACCGTCGCCGGTTTCGACGGCATCGGCTTCGACACCCTCGCCCACCTCACCGCCCAGGAGGCAGCCCGATCATGACGGCCATCGCCGTGCTCGGCAGTACGAACATGGACCTCGTCGCCTACGTGCCCAAGGCACCCCGTCTCGGGGAGACCGTCACCGGACGGGAGTTCCGCACCGTCCCCGGCGGCAAGGGCGCCAACCAGGCGGTGGCCGCCGCCCGCCTCGGCGGGGAGGTGGTGATGATCGGCGCCGTAGGGGCGGACGACTTCGGCGTACGGCTGCGCTCCGCGCTCACCGAGGCCGGGGTCGAGACGGCCGCGCTGCGCACCGTCGAGGTGGCCAGCGGCACCGCGCACATCACCGTCGACGACGAGGGCGCCAACAGCATCGTCGTCATCCCCGGCGCGAACGGCACCGTCACCGCTCTGGAGGCGGGCGACGCCTCCCGCATCGGAGCCGCCGACTGCCTGCTGCTCCAGCTCGAACTCCCCCTGGAAGCCGTCCTCGCGGGCGCCGCGGCCGCCCGCGAGCAGGGGGTCCGTACGGTGCTCACCCCGGCCCCCGCGCGTCCGCTGCCGCGGGAACTGCTGGAGCTGATCGACCTCCTGGTGCCGAACGAGCACGAGGCGGCGGCCCTCACCGGCTTCACCGATCCCCTCGGAGCGGCGGAGGCCCTGCTGCGCGACGTGCCGGAGGTGGTGGTGACCCTGGGCGCGGCCGGCGCCCTGTACGCGGCGCGCGGGCGGGAGCCGGTGACCGTACCGGCGCCCCGGGTGCGGGCGGTGGACACCACCGCCGCCGGGGACACCTTCGTGGGGGCCCTCGCCGTGGCCCTCGGGGAGGGCCGTCCGATGCCGGAGGCCCTGGCCTGGGCCGCCCGCGCGGCTTCCGTCTCGGTCCAGCGCCCCGGCGCCCAGGACTCGATGCCGACCCGCGCCGAGGTCGACCCCGGGGGCGAGCTGTGAGTGACCCCGGGTCCGGACCCCGCTCCCCGGGGCCACTTGAAGGGCTCCGGGTGCTCGACCTCGCCACCCTCTTCGCCGGGCCGCTCGCCGCCACCCTGCTCGGGGACTTCGGCGCCGAGGTGGTCAAGGTCGAACACCCCGACCGCCCCGACCCCTCCCGCGGCCACGGCCCCGCCAAGGACGGCGTCGGGCTCTGGTGGAAGCTGCTCGGGCGGAACAAACGGACGATCACCCTCGACCTGTCCACCCCCGGCGGCCGGGACACCCTGCTGCGGCTGGCCGCCACCGCCGACGTGGTCGTCGAGAACTTCCGCCCCGGCACCCTGGAGAAGTGGGGTCTGGGCTGGCCGGAGCTTTCGGCCGCCAACCCGCGCCTGGTGCTGGCCCGCGTCACGGCGTTCGGCCAGCGGGGCCCGTACGCCCACCGACCCGGCTTCGGCACCCTCGCCGAAGCGATGAGCGGCTTCGCCGCGATCACCGGCGAGCCGGACGGCCCGCCCACCCTGCCGCCCTTCGGACTCGCCGACTCGATCGCCGCGCTCACCACCGCGTACGCCGTGATGACGGCGCTCGCCGGACGGGACCGCACCGGCCGCGGGCAGGTCGTGGACCTGGCGATCATCGAGCCGATCCTCACCGTGCTGGGCCCCCACCCGCTCTGGTACGACCAGCTCGGCTACGTCCAGCCGCGCACCGGCAACCGTTCCACCAACAACGCGCCCCGCAACACCTACCGCAGCGCGGACGGCCGCTGGCTGGCGGTGTCCACCTCGGCGCAGTCCGTCGCCGAACGGGTGCTGCGCCTGGTCGGCCGGCCGGAGCTGATCGCGGAGCCCTGGTTCGCGACCGGCTCCGGCCGGGCCGCCCACGCGCACGTCCTCGACGAGGCGGTCGGCGGCTGGATCGGCCGTCACAAGGCCGACGACGTGGTCGCCGCCTTCGAGGAGGCCGAGGCGGCGCTGGCCCCGGTCTACGACGTCCGGGACGTGATGGCCGACCCGCAGTTCGCCGCGCTGGACACGGTCACCGAGGTCGAGGACCCCGAGCTGGGCCCGGTGCGCATGCAGAACGTCCTCTTCCGGCTTTCGGACACCCCCGGCGGGATCCGCTGGGCGGGCCGCCCGCACGGCGCCGACACCGATGCCGTCCTGACCGAGCTCGGCCTGACCGGGGCCGAGATCGCCGCCCTCCGAACGGAGCGTGCACTGTGATCCTGACCTGGCTCTACGCCCCCGGGGACCGCCCCGAGGTGGTGGCCAAGGCCCTGCGGTGCGGGGCGGACGCCGTCATCGTCGACCTGGAGGACTCGGTATCGGCCTCCCGCAAGGAGTACGCCCGCGCGGCCACCGCCGAGCTGCTCACCGAGCGGCCCCCGGTCCCCGTCCACGTCCGCGTCAACGCGCTCGGCTCCCCCTGGGCGGGCGCCGACCTCACCGCGCTGGTCCGCCTCCGCGGGCTCGCCGGACTGCGGCTGCCGAAGATCGACGCCCCCGAGCAGATCGGCCGGGTCGCCGACCGGGCGGGCGGGGTGGCCCTGTACGCACTGCTGGAGTCCGCGCTGGGCGTGGAGCGGGCCTACGAGATCGCCCGCGCCCACCCGTCCCTGCACGGGCTGACCCTCGGCGAGGCCGACCTCAAGGCCGATCTGGGCGTCACCGCGGAGGCAGGGCTGGACTGGCCGCGCTCCCGGGTGGTGGTCGCCGCCCGCGCGGCCGGGCTGGCGCCGCCGGCCCAGTCGGTGTTCCCGGACATCCGGGACCTGGAGGCACTGGCCGCCTCCTGCGCGCGGGGCCGGGCGCTCGGGTTCCTCGGCCGGGCGGCGATCCACCCCCGCCAGCTCCCGGTGATCGAGGGGGCCTACCTCCCCCGGCCCGAGGAGGTCACCGCCGCCGAGGAGATCGTCACCGCCGCCCGGGCCACCCCGGGGGCCCTGGCCCTGCCCGACGGCCGCTTCGTGGACCCCGCCGTGGTGGCCGCGGCCCACCGCACCCTGACCCTCTCCCGCCGGGCGGTCACGCGCTGACCCCGGGTACGCCGGAGGGGGCGCCGCGGCCCGCGCGACGCCCCCTCCGGTACAACCCGTTCAGCTCTTGTCGGCCCCGTTGGCCGCGCCGTCGGCGGCCTTGGTCAGATCCGCCTTCGCAGCGCCCTCGGCACCCTTCTCGTCCACGGGGGCGGCCTTGGTGAGGTCGGGCTTCGCGTCGGCTTCGCCCACCTTGGGCTTGTCGGCAGCGGCCACATCGCCCGGACCACCGGAGGTGTCGGGTTCCACGACCTCCTCACGGCCCGGCCGCAGCTTCGCCGAGAGGACGAAGTAGACCACCGCGGCGATGAAGACCACGATCGCGGTCCAGACGTTCAGCCGCACTCCGAAGATGTGGTGCGCCTCGTCGACCCGCATGTACTCGATCCAGCCGCGGCCCAGGCAGTACGCGGCCACGTACAGGGCGAAGGCCCGGCCGTGCCCGAGCCTGAACCGGCGGTCGGCCCAGATCACCAGCGCGGCGACGCCGAGGCACCACAGCGATTCGTAGAGGAAGGTCGGGTGGTAGGTACCGGCGACCCGGTTGGGTCCTTCGCTGATCTTCAGCGCCCACGGCAGGTCGGTGGCGCGCCCGTAGAGCTCCTGGTTGAACCAGTTGCCCCAGCGGCCGAAGGCCTGGGCGATGGCGATGCCGGGGGCCAGGGCGTCGGCCCAGGCGGGCAGCGGGATGCCGCGCAGCCTGCAGCCGATCCAGGCTCCGACCGCGCCGAGCGCGATCGCGCCCCAGATGCCCAGGCCGCCTTCCCAGATCTTGAAGGCGTCGACCCAGTCGCGGCCCTCGCCGAAGTAGAGCTGGTAGTCGGTGATCACGTGGTAGAGGCGGCCGCCGACAAGGCCGAACGGCACCGCCCACACGGCGATGTCCGCGACCGTGCCCGGCTTTCCGCCGCGCGCGATCCACCGCTTGTTGCCGAGCCAGACGGCGACGAAGACGCCGATGATGATGCAGAACGCGTAGCCGCGGAGCGGGATCGGTCCGAGATGGATCACGCCGGTCGACGGACTGGGGATATAGGCAAGGGTCATGGCAGACATGACGCTACCCTGCCGGGCGGTACCGACCGCAACCCGCCCGGCAAGCTGAAACCAAAACCACACACGGCGGAGGCCGGCCGGTCACCCCTGGGCTGCCCCCTTGGACAGGGACTTCGAGCCGCCCGACCCGGACGCCCTGCCCGAGGCCGACGCCGACGGCGACGCGGTGCCCGACGGGGACGCCGATCCGGACGGCTTGCCCTTCGAGGCCCCGGCGGCGGCCTCCACCTTCGCCTTCAGCTTCTGCGGGGTGAGCGGATCGGCCTGGTCGGCGAAGATGTCCTTGCCGTCGAGCAGGACGGTCGGGGTGCCCCGGAACTTGCCGGCCGCGAAGGCCCCGTGCGACTTGGCGACCCAGCTGTTGTGCGTGCCGTCCTCCACGCAGGCGCGGAACGCGGCGGTGTCCAGCCCGTCCACCTTCCCGGCCAGCTCCAGCAGCCTGGCGTTCTTGCCGTAGGCGTCGTCGGTCTCCTCGGGCTGGTTCTGGAAGAGGAGGTCGTGGTAGGCGGCGAACTTTCCGGCGTCCTGGGCGCAGGCCGCGGCGTTGGCCCCCTTGAGCGAGCCGCTGCCGCCCATGTTCCCGTCGATCAGGGTGACGAGGTGGTACTCGACCTTGAGCAGCCCCCTGGATTCGAGATCGTGGATCGTGTCCCGGTAGTTGGTCTCGAAGGCCTTGCAGGCGGGGCAGCGGAAGTCCTCCCAGACGGTCAGCTGGGACTTGGCCCCGGCCGGACCGGTCTGGATGGCGAGCGCGTCCTTGCCGGTGGCTCCCGACGGCGCGGCCACCGGACCGGCCTTGGCGGACTTGTCCCCGGACCCGGCGTTGGCGGCGATCAGGCCGACCACGGCCGCCAGGCCGAGTACGCCGACCACCGCCGCCGAGACGATGAGGGTCCGCCGGCGCTTGTCCCGGGTCTTCTGCCGCTCGCGCTCCTGCTGGAGTCGCTCCCGGGCCGATCGTTTCGTCGTCGCATCGCGGTTCGCACCGTCGTCGTTCTTCTCGCTCACGTTCGGCCAAACGAAGCGGGGAGGCACTCGCGTGCCTCCCCGCTCCCGTTTCCACTCGATCGGGCTACAGAACCCCCGTCGGGGCCCGCCCGGCGTCAGGACCTGCGTACGCCTTCCGCGAGCTCGCCCGCCAGGGCCCGTACGGCGGCCAGCCCGGCCTGCTCGTCCGGCGCGTCCAGCAGCAGCTTCACGAAGGCCGAACCGACGATCACGCCGTCGGCGAAGCCCGCCACCTTCTTGGCCTGGACGGCGTTGGAGACGCCCAGACCCACGCAGACCGGCAGCTCGGTGGTGGTGCGGGTGCGGCGCACCAGCTCCTGGGCCTCGTTGCCGACGGACTCGCGGGTGCCGGTGACGCCCATGAGCGAGGCGGCGTAGACGAAGCCGGAACCGGCGGCCGTGATGGTCGCCAGGCGCTCGTCACGGCTGCTGGGGGCCACGACGAACACGGTCGCCAGACCGTGCTCCGCCGCGTGCTCGCGCCACAGCGCGGACTCCTGGACCGGCAGGTCGGGCAGGATGCAGCCCGCGCCGCCCGCCGCCGCCAGCTCGGCGGTGAACCGCTCGACGCCGTAGCGGTCGATGGGGTTCCAGTAGGTCATGACGAGGATCGGGACCCCGGTGGCCTCGAAGGTCTCGCGCACGGTCCGCAGCACGTCGGCGATCTTGACACCGCCGCGCAGGGCGATGTCGTCGGCCGTCTGGATGACCGCGCCGTCCAGGACGGGGTCGCTGTGCGGCAGGCCGATCTCCACGACGTCCGCGCCGCCCGCGATGATCGCCTTGGCGGCCTCGATCGCGCCGTCGACGGTCGGGAACCCGGCCGGGAGGTAGGCGACGAGGGCCGCGCGGTCCTCGGACTTCGCCTTCGCGAGGGTGGCGCTCAGCAGTTCGATGTTGCCCTGGTTGCTCACTTGTTCTCCCCCTCGGTCCCGTTCTCGGACTCGCCGTCGTACAGGCCGAAGTAGCGTGCGGCCGTGTCCATGTCCTTGTCGCCGCGGCCGGACAGGTTGACCACGATCAGGCCGTCCTTGCCCAGCTCCTTGCCCAGGTCGAGGGCTCCGGCGAGGGCGTGCGCCGACTCGATGGCCGGGATGATGCCCTCGGTGCGGGAGAGCAGCCGCAGGGCCTGCATGGCGGCGTCGTCGGTGACCGCGCGGTACTCGCCGCGGCCGGTGTCCTTGAGGTAGGAGTGCTCGGGGCCGATGCCCGGGTAGTCCAGACCCGCGGAGATCGAGTAGGGCTCGGTGATCTGGCCCTCCTCGTCCTGGAGGACGTAGGAACGGGAGCCGTGCAGGATGCCGGGCTCGCCCGCGGTCAGGGTGGCCGCGTGCTCGCCGGTCTCCACCCCGTGTCCGGCGGGCTCGAAGCCGACCAGGCGGACGTCGGCGTCCGGAATGAAGGCGTGGAAGAGGCCGATGGCGTTGGAGCCGCCGCCGACGCAGGCCGCGACGGCGTCGGGCAGGCGGCCCGCGCGCTCCAGGATCTGGCGGCGGGCCTCGACGCCGATGACGCGGTGGAAGTCGCGGACCATGGCCGGGAAGGGGTGCGGTCCGGCGACGGTGCCGAAGAGGTAGTGGGTCTCCTCGACGTTGGCGACCCAGTCGCGGAACGCCTCGTTGATGGCGTCCTTGAGGGTGCGCGAGCCCGACTTCACGGCGATGACCTCGGCGCCGAGCATGCGCATGCGGGCCACGTTCAGGGCCTGGCGCTGGGTGTCGATCTCGCCCATGTAGATGGTGCAGTCGAGGCCGAAGAGGGCGCAGGCGGTGGCGGTGGCCACGCCGTGCTGGCCGGCGCCGGTCTCGGCGATGACGCGGGTCTTGCCCATGCGCTTGGTGAGCAGCGCCTGGCCCAGCACGTTGTTGATCTTGTGTGAGCCGGTGTGGTTGAGGTCCTCGCGCTTGAGGAAGATCCGGGCGCCGCCCGCGTGCTCGGCGAAGCGGGGCACCTCGGTGAGGGCGCTGGGCCGGCCCGTGTAGTTGACCATGAGCTCGTTGAGCTCGGCGGCGAAGGCCGGGTCACCCTTGGCCTTCTCGTACTCGACGGCGACCTCGTCCACGGCGGCGACCAGCGCCTCCGGGATGAACTTGCCGCCGAAGTCACCGAAGTAGCCCTCGGCGTTCGGGACGTGACCCTCCGGGTCCGGGATGAAGAACGAGCTGGTGGACATGGCCACTACTCCTACGTGTACGGAAATGCGCGACGGGGGCTGGTTGCACCGTATTGCGCCGTCGGTCCGCGGCCTGCGCACCCCGCTGGGGGTGCGCCGCCGTGCGGACGCCCGGCCCGCGCCGGAGCCTGGGGCTCGGGCACGGGGCCGTGCGCGGCCTCCCGTCCCGCACGTCTTCGCGTACCGGGCCGGGGTGGCCGTCGTCTACAGCGCGGCTCCGCCGCGCCATCGCATTCCGTTGACCTGACCGGGCTCGGAGCCGATCACGTACCGCACCCGCCGGCCGTGCACGCGCCGGGCCGGGGCGCGGCAGCCGCGGGGGCGGCAGCCGCGCGCCAGGGGCGCGTGCGCCGTCGGCACGCCGGCCGGGCCGTGGCCCGGTCGGGTGCGGACGGAGGGGCGGGAAGGAGGCATGGGAAGGGTCAGCTCCGGCCGTGGCGCAGGGCGGGGTGGGCTCCGGCGGCGACGAGGTCGGCGACGGCCGCCTTCGGGTCGCGCCCGGTGACCAGGGACTCTCCGACGAGGACGGCGTCGGCGCCCTCGTTGGCGTACGCGATCAGGTCGTGCGGTCCGCGGATGCCGGACTCGGCGACCTTCACGATGTGGGGCGGGATCTCTCCGACGACCCGCTCGAAGGTGGAGCGGTCGACCTTGAGGTCCTTCAGGTTGCGTGCGTTGACGCCGATGATCTTGGCGCCCGCGGCGACGGCCCGCTCGATCTCCTCCTCGTCGTGGACCTCCACGAGCGGGGTGAGGCCGATGGACTCGGCCCGCTCGATGAGGGAGACGAGGGCCTCCTGCTCCAGGGCCGCGACGATCAGCAGCACGAGGTCGGCGCCGTAGGCGCGGGCCTCCCACAGCTGGTAGGCCGTGACGATGAAGTCCTTGCGCAGGATCGGGATGTCCACGCGGGCGCGGACGGCCTCCAGGTCGGCCAGCGAGCCGCCGAAGCGACGCTGTTCGGTGAGGACGGAGATGACCGCCGCACCGCCAGCTTCGTAGTCGGCGGCGAGCCCGGCCGGATCGGCGATCGCGGCCAGCGCGCCCTTGGAGGGGCTGGAGCGCTTGACCTCGCAGATCACCTTGACGCTGTCGCCACGCAGGGCGGCGACACCGTCCTTGGCCTGGGGCGCCTTGGCGGCACGCTCCTTGAGCTCGTCGAGGCTCACGCGGGCCTGCCGTTCGGCAAGGTCTTCGCGGACCCCTTCGATGATCTCGTCGAGCACACTCACGCGAGCGGCCCCCTTCCGGGTTGATGACGGTCGGCCGCCTTGCAGACACGTTCCACTGCAAGGTCAGCACTCAAATGGTATCCGCAGCTCTCTACGCGCTCTGCACTGACTTCGCGGTTTCCCATTGACTGGACAGTCGGAATATGGCATTCCCATGGCTCCCCGCAAGGGCCGCCGCGCTTCACGGAGCGAGAACGGAACCGAACGGGAGATTACGGACGATCGAGAACAGCAGCACCAGCGTGCCGATCCCCCACCAGTACGCCGGCCGCAGCGCGAACCGCGGCGCCGGACGGCCGCCGAAGGCCCGGACCAGCCACAGGGCCAGGAAACCGGCGAAGACGAAATAGCCCGCGACGGCCACGGCATTGGCGCCGAGCGCCGCGGCCAGGTCCCCGTGGGCGAAGGCGTGCGCGCTGCGCAGCCCGCCGCAGCCCGGACACAGGATCCCGGTCAACCGCAGGAGCGGGCACACCGGGTAGTGACCGGGCTCGTTCGGGTCCACGGTGCCCACGTACGCGAAGGCCGCCACGGCCCCGGCCAGGGTGAGCACCGGCGCGGCGGCCCGCCGGACCCGCGACACCGGCGCGGGAGCCGGCCCGGACGGTACGGGCCGCCAGGGCCCGGACCCGCCGGGCGGGGCGGCGGGAGCGGGGGCGGCGGGGGTGCGAGAGGCGTCCACCCGCTGATTCTCTCCGGTCATGACAAAAGGCGCAGCCCGACCGGGCCGCGCCTTTCGAACCGCGCGATCGCGCTCAGACCTTGGCGGGAACGCGGTTGGCGGCGATGACCTCGGCGAGGTCGCGGTGGGCGGCCTTCGGCGCACCCATGCCCGCGGCCCGCATCGCGAGACCGACGACTCCGCCGAGCGCAACGATGACGAGACCCGCCCAGAACCCGAGCGGGTTCGCCAGCACCATGAAGGCGCCGGAGACGCAGAAACCGATGAAGGCGATGATGACACCGGTCCAGGCGGCCGGGGTGTGTCCGTGGCTCGTGCCCGCCATGAGTTGCTCCTCGTTGCTCTGTCGCGCGTGCGGTACGCACGCTCACTGTCATTGTCCCGCACGGGGCGGGCGGATTCTCCACTGGGTGGGGCTTAGCGGGTGGGATCCTCGCCCCGGTCCAGAGCCTTCCACAGGTCCTCCGGCCGGTCCGGGTCCACCGCCGCGGGCGTCCTGTGGCGCGGACTGCCGTCGCGCTCGTAGCGTCCGCCCATGGCGGGCCAGCCACGGCCGAAGCGGACCGCGAGCAGCCCGGCGAGCAGGATCAGGACCGCGCCGGCGGCCGTGATGTACGGCCAGGCCGTATGGGTCAGCTCCGCCGCCCGGGCAGCGGTGTCGGCCGTGGCGGTGACGGCCCGCTCGTCGAGCGCCCGGTGGTCGTCGGCGGCGGCCACCGCGGACAGCGCCCCGCCGAGACCGCTCAGCGCGAGCAGGACGGACACCAGCAGCCGCCCGCGGCCCCGTACGGCGAACACCGCCACCAGGGCCGCGAGGCCGACGATGGCCAGGGCCGCGGGCAGGCCCGTGACGGCCCGCCCGTCCGCCGTCAGCGGGAGCGAGCCGCCTCCCACGGCGGCGCTGCCCCGGGCCCAGACGCGGCCGGAGGCGAGCAGGACGACGGTGGCGCCCAGCGCGCCGAGCAGCAGGGCGACGGCCACGCTGCGGCGGGCGCTTCCGGCCTCGGGGGCCTCGGCGTCGGCGGTGGCGGCGGGGGGTGGGGGTACGGCACTCACGTACCCCACTATCCCCTACGCCCTCAGCCGTGGTGGAGGCGGTTCGCCGCTCCCACGGCGCGGAGCACGGCCGCCGCCTTGTTGCGGCACTCCAGGTCCTCCAGCTCCGGCACCGAATCCGCGACCACACCCGCTCCGGCCTGCACGTACGCCGTCCCGTCGCGCAGCAGCGCGGTGCGGATGGCGATCGCCGTGTCGGAGTCGCCCGCGAAGTCGAGGTAGCCGACGCAGCCTCCGTAGAGGCCCCGGCGGGAGGGCTCCAGCTCCTCGATGATCTGCATGGCGCGCGGCTTGGGGGCGCCCGAGAGGGTGCCGGCCGGGAAGCAGGCGGTGAGCACGTCGAAGGCGGTCTTGCCCTCCGCGACCCGCCCGGTGACGGTGGAGACGATGTGCATGACGTGCGAGTAGCGCTCGATGCTCATGAAGTCCACGACCTCGACCGAGCCCGGCTCGCAGACCCGGCCCAGGTCGTTGCGGCCGAGATCGACGAGCATCAGGTGCTCGGCGCGCTCCTTGGGGTCGGCCAGCAGTTCCTCGGCGAGCTCGTTGTCCCGCTGCGGGGTCGCGCCGCGGTGGCGGGTGCCGGCGATCGGGTGGACCATGGCCCGGCCGTCCTCGACCTTGACCAGCGCCTCGGGGCTGGACCCGACCACGTCGAAGCCGTTCTCGAAGCGGAAGAGGTACATGTACGGGGACGGGTTCGTGGCCCGCAGCACCCGGTACACGTCCAGAGCGGAGGCGCTGCAGGGGGTCTCGAACCGCTGCGAGGGCACCACCTGGAAGGCCTCGCCGGCCCGGATCCGCTCCTTGACGTCCTCGACGGCGGCCTGGAACTGCTCGCCGCCCCAGAGCGCCTCGAAGGCGGGCAGCTCGGACTCCGGGAGCGGGGCCGGTACGTAGGGCGCGGGCCGGGCGAGGTCCGCCTCCATCGCGTCGAGGCGGGCCACGGCATCCGCGTGGGCCTCGTCGGCGCCGGTGTCGAGCGCGTTGTGGTTGATCGCGTTGGCGATCAGCAGGACCGTGCCGTCCCAGTGGTCGAGGACCGCCAGGTCGGAGGTGAGCAGCATGGTGAGCTCGGGGAGGCGCAGGTCGTCGGAGGTGTGCTCGCCGATGCGCTCCAGGCGGCGGACGATGTCGTAGCCCAGGTAGCCGACCATGCCGCCGGTGAAGGGGGGCATCCCGCCCGCGAGGTCGCGGGGGGTGTGCAGGGCCTCGACGGTGGCGCGCAGCGCCTGCAGCGGGTCGCCGTCCGTGGGGACGCCGACGGGCGGGGTGCCGATCCAGTGCGCCTGGCCGTCCTTGACGGTCAGGGTGGAGGCGCTGCGGACGCCGACGAAGGAGTAGCGGGACCAGGAGCGGCCGTTCTCGGCGGATTCGAGGAGGAAGGTGCCCGGGCGTTCGGCTGCCAGCTTCCGGTAGAGCCCGACGGGGGTGTCCCCGTCGGCCAGCAGTCGGCGGCTCACGGGGATGACGCGGCGGTCGGCCGCGAGCTTGCGAAACGTCTCAAGATCCATGGCGTGGGAACCTAACTGGTTATTCGGCGGCCAGCGGGAGGACATCGGCGTCGAAACACGTGCGGGCGCCGGTGTGGCAGGCGGCGCCGACCTGGTCGACCTTGACGAGCACGGTGTCCGCGTCGCAGTCGAGGGCCACCGACTTCACGTGCTGGACGTGGCCGGAAGTGTCCCCCTTGACCCAGTACTCCTGGCGGCTGCGGGACCAGTACGTGCAGCGGCCGGTGGTCAGGGTCCGGTGCAGGGCCTCGTCGTCCATCCAGCCGAGCATGAGCACCTCGCCGGTGTCGTACTGCTGGGCGATGGCCGGTACCAGACCGTCCGCGGAGCGCTTGAGGCGGGCGGCGATGGCGGGATCGAGTGAGGACGTACTCATGCGGGCCATTGTGCCGCGTGATCGGGGCCGGAACGGATCACTGTCCGCCTGATGGGCACGCGCGGGGCGGTATCCGGCCGTAGGCTGTCGCGCATGTCTACCCATGCGAAGCGTGAACGCCTGCTGCTGGCGGACCTGTTGGAGGCGGCCGGGCCGGAGGCGCCGACGCTGTGCGAAGGCTGGCGGGCGCGGGAGCTGGCGGCGCACGTGGTGGTCCGGGAGCGGCGCCCGGACGCGGCGGGCGGCCTGCTGCTGAACGCGCTCAAGGCCCGCCTGGACCGGGCGATGGCGGAGTACGCGGCCAAGCCGTACGAGGAGCTCATCCAGCTGATCCGGACGGGGCCGCCCCGGATGTCGGTGTACTCGCTGAAGCAGATCGACGAGGCCGCCAACGCGGTGGAGTTCTACGTCCACGCCGAGGACGTGCGGCGCGCGCAGCCGGACTGGTCGCCGCGGGCGCTGGACCCGGTGTTCTCGGACGCGCTCTGGTCCCGCCTGGAGAAACTGGCCCGCCTCACCGGCCGGCGCTCCCCGGTCGGCCTGGTCCTGCGGCGCCCGGACGGGCGGACGGCGGTGGCGCACAAGGGGGTGCCGGTGGTGACGGTCACGGGGGAGCCGGGCGAACTGACGCTGTTCTGCTTCGGGCGGCAGGACGCGGCGGCGGTGGAACTGGAGGGCGAGAAGGAAGCGGTGTCGCGCTTGGCGCGGGCGCAACTGGGCATCTGACCCTTGCCCTGGCCGGGCGGGGTCGGGGGTGGCCGGGGTCGGGGCCGGGGTGGGGTGTCGTCCGGGACTGCATGATTTATGGCGCCCTGTCCGGGCCTCCAGTGGCCCAGGGCACCGCGCGCCGACACATCACGTTTCACGTCCCGGCCAACACCCCACCCCGTCCCCGCCCCCGGGGGCTGAGCCCCGGGGGCCCGGGTCAGCGGACCGGGTGGCCCGCTTCGCGGAGGGCGGTCTTGACTTCGGAGATGCGGAGGTCGCCGAAGTGGAACACCGAGGCCGCGAGGACGGCGTCGGCGCCCGCCGCGATGGCCGGCGGGAAGTGCTCCAGCCTGCCGGCGCCGCCGGAGGCGATCACCGGGACCGTGACGTGCTCGCGGACCGCCGCGATCATCTCGGTGTCGTAGCCGTCCTTCGTGCCGTCGGCGTCCATCGAGTTGAGGAGGATCTCCCCGGCGCCGAGTTCGGCGGCGCGGTGGGCCCACTCGACGGCGTCGATGCCGGTGCCCCGGCGGCCGCCGTGGGTGGTGACCTCGAAGGAGCCGGAGGCCGTGCGGCGGGCGTCGACGGACAGCACCAGGACCTGCCGGCCGAAGCGTTCCGCGATCTCCTGGATCAGCTCCGGGCGGGCGATGGCGGCCGTGTTCACGCCCACCTTGTCCGCGCCGGCCCGCAGCAGCTTGTCGACGTCGTCCGCCGTGCGGACGCCGCCTCCCACCGTCAGGGGGATGAAGACCTGCTCGGCGGTGCGGCGCACCACGTCGTAGGTGGTCTCGCGGTTGCCGGAGGAGGCGGTGATGTCCAGGAAGGTCAGCTCGTCGGCGCCCTCGGCGTCGTACAGCTTGGCCATCTCCACCGGGTCGCCGGCGTCGCGCAGGTTCTGGAAGTTGACGCCCTTGACGACCCGGCCGTTGTCCACGTCCAGGCAGGGGATCACGCGTACGGCGAGGCTCATCCGGCCACCGCCTTGTACGCCTCGACCTCCACCTCGACGACCATCGACGGGTCGACGAAGCCGGACACGATGAGCATCGAGGCGGCGGGGCGGACGCTGTCGAAGAGGGTCTTGTGGGCGCGGCCCACCTCCTCCACGTCCCGGGCGTGCGTGAGGTACATCCGGGTGCGGACGACGTCCTCGGGGCCGAGCCCGGCCTCGGCGAGCGCCTTGAAGGCGACCTCGAAGGCCTTGACGGCCTGGTCGTACGGGCCGCCCGCGTCGGCCGCGGTGCAGCCGGAGACGAGGACGAGGCCGTTGGGGAGGGCGACGGCGCGCGAGTAGCCGATGACGTCCTCGTAGGGGCCGCCGGAGGAGATGCGGCGTACGTCTGCGGAGCTCATGCGGAGACCACCTTCAGGGCTTCTTCCAGGGTGAAGGCCTTGGCGTACAGGGCCTTGCCGACGATCGCGCCCTCGACGCCCTCGGGGACCAGCGCGGAGAGCGCGCGCAGGTCGTCCAGGCAGGAGATGCCGCCGGAGGCGACGACGGGGCGGTCGGTGGCGGCGCAGACGTTCTTCAGCAGCTCCAGGTTGGGGCCGGTGAGGGTGCCGTCCTTGCCGATGTCGGTGACGACGTAGCGGGCACAGCCCTCGGAGTCCAGGCGGGCGAGGGTCTCGTAGAGGTCGCCGCCCTCGCTGGTCCAGCCGCGGCCCTTGAGGGTGGTGCCGCGCACGTCCAGTCCGATGGCGATCTTGTCGCCGTGCTCGGCGATGGCCTTGGCGGCCCACTCGGGGGTCTCCAGGGCGGCGGTGCCGAGGTTCACGCGGGTGCAGCCGGTGGCGAGGGCCGCGGCGAGCGTGGCGTCGTCGCGGATGCCGCCGGACAGCTCGACCTTGATGTCCATGGCGCGGGTGATCTCGGCGACCAGGGCGCGGTTGTCGCCGGTGCCGAAGGCGGCGTCCAGGTCGACGAGGTGCAGCCATTCGGCGCCGGAGCGCTGCCAGGCGAGGGCCGCCTGCAGCGGGGAGCCGTAGGAGGTCTCGCTGCCGGAGACGCCGTGGACGAGGCGCACGGCCTGGCCGTCGCGGACGTCGACCGCGGGGAGGAGCTCAAGCGTCTTCATCAGAGGGTCTCGATCCAGTTGGTGAGCAGCTGGGCACCGGTGTCACCGGACTTCTCGGGGTGGAACTGGGTGGCCCACAGGGCTCCGTTCTCCACGGCCGCGACGAAGGGACGGCCGTGGGTGGCCCAGGTGACCTTGGGCGCGCGGATGGCCGGGTTGGTGACCTCCAGGCTCCATTCGTGCGCCGCGTAGGAGTGGACGAAGTAGAAGCGGGCGTCGGCGTCGAGCCCGGCGAAGGCCTGGCTGTCGGCGGGCGCGTCCACGGTGTTCCAGCCCATGTGGGGGACGACGGGGGCCTTGAGCGGGCCGACCGTGCCGGGCCACTCGTCGAGGCCCTCGGTCTCCACCCCGTGCTCGATGCCGCGCTCGAAGAGGATCTGCATGCCGACGCAGATGCCCATGACCGGGCGTCCGCCGGAGAGGCGGCGGCCGATGATCCAGTCGCCGCGGGCGTCCTTGAGGCCCTGCATGCAGGCCGAGAAGGCGCCGACGCCGGGGACCAGGAGGCCGTCGGCGTCCATCGCCTTGTCGTAGTCGCGGGTGATCTCGACGTCGGCGCCGACGCGGGCGAGGGCCCGCTCGGCGGAGCGGACGTTGCCGAAGCCGTAGTCGAAGACGACGACGTTCTTTGCTGCGCTCATTCCCAGATTCCTTGGATTCGCAGGACTCCGGCCGCGAGGCACATCACGGAGCCGAGGGCGAGCAGGATGACGACCGACTTGGGCATCTTCTGCTTCTGGAAGGAGTAGACGCCCCCGGCCAGGAACAGACCGAGGACGATCAGGATGGTGTTGAGGCCGTTCACGGCTAGAGGGCGCCCTTCGTGGAGGGCAGGATCCCGGCGGCGCGCGGGTCGAACTCCGCGGCGTAGCGCAGGGCCCGGGCGAGGGCCTTGAACTGGCACTCCACGATGTGGTGGGCGTTGCGGCCGTACGGGACGTGGATGTGCAGGGCGATCTGGGCCTGCGCCACGAAGGACTCGAAGATGTGCCGGGTCATCGTCGTGTCGTACTCGCCGATCATCGGCGCCATGTTCTCGGGCTCGGTGTGCACGAGGTAGGGGCGGCCGGAGAGGTCGACGGTCACCTGGGCGAGGGACTCGTCCAGCGGCACGGTGCAGTTGCCGAAGCGGTAGATGCCGACCTTGTCGCCGAGGGCCTGCTTGAAGGCGGCGCCCAGCGCGAGGGCGGTGTCCTCGATGGTGTGGTGGCTGTCGATGTGCAGGTCGCCGTCGGTCTTGACGGTGAGGTCGAAGAGTCCGTGGCGGCCCAGCTGGTCGAGCATGTGGTCGTAGAAGCCCACGCCGGTCGAGACGTCGACCTTGCCGGTGCCGTCGAGGTTTATCTCGACGAGGACCGAGGTCTCCTTCGTGGTCCGTTCGACCCGTCCGATGCGGCTCATGCCTGCTGCTCCTTCTTCAGTGCGCGAACCGCTTCCAGGAACGCGTCGTTCTCGGCCGGGGTGCCGGCGGTGACCCGCAGCCAGCCCGGTACGCCGTTGTCCCGGACCAGGACGCCCTGGTCGAGGATCTTCTGCCAGGCGGTGTGCGAGTCGTCGAACTTCCCGAACTGGATGAAGTTCGCGTCGGACTCGGTGACCTCGTAGCCGATGGCCCGCAGCTCGGTGACGAGGCGGTCCCGTTCGGCCTTGAGCTGCTCGACGTAGCCGAGCAGGGTGTCGGTGTGCTCCAGGGCGGCCAGTGCGGTCGCCTGGGTGACGGCCGACAGGTGGTACGGCAGGCGCACCAGCTGGACGGCGTCGACCACGGCGGGGTGCGCGGCCAGGTAGCCCAGGCGCAGGCCGGCGGCGCCGAAGGCCTTGGACATGGTCCGGGAGACCACCAGGTTGGGGCGGCCCTCGATCAGCGGCAGGAGCGAGTCCCGGTGGCTGAACTCCACGTACGCCTCGTCCACGACGACCAGGGACGGCTTGGCCGCCTGCGCGGCCTCGTACAGGGCGAGGACCGTCTCGGCCTCGACCGCGGTGCCGGTGGGGTTGTTGGGCGAGGTGATGAAGACGACGTCGGGGGCGCTCGAAGCGATGGCCCGCTCGGCGGCGGCCACGTCGATGGTGAAGTCGTCCCGGCGCGGGCCGGAGATCCAGCCCGTGCCCGTGCCGCGGGCGATCAGCGCGTGCATCGAGTACGAGGGCTCGAAGCCCATCGCGGTGCGCCCGGGGCCGCCGAAGGTCTGGAGCAGCTGCTGGAGGACCTCGTTGGAGCCGTTGGCGGCCCAGACGTTCTCCTTGGCGACGGGGTGCCTGCCGGTACGGGTGAGGTAGGCGGCGAGCGCGGTGCGCAGCTCGACCGCGTCCCGGTCGGGGTAGCGGTTGAGGGTGCGGGCGGCGTCGGCCACGCGCTCGGCGATGCGCCGGACCAGCTCCTCGGGGAGCTCGTACGGGTTCTCGTTGGTGTTCAGCTGGACGGGTACGTCGAGCTGGGGGGCGCCGTACGGGGTCTTGCCGCGCAGTTCGTCCCGGATGGGGAGGTCGTCGATCCCGAAACTCACTGGGTGGGCACCTTCCATCCGAAGCGGGCCTTGAGGGCCGCGCCGTGCGCGGGCAGGTCCTCGGCCTCGGCGAGGGTCACCACGTGGTGGGTGACCTCGGCGAGGGCGTCCCGCGTGTAGTCGACGATGTGGATGCCGCGCAGGAAGGACTGCACGGACAGGCCGGAGGAGTGGCAGGCGCAGCCGCCGGTGGGCAGCACGTGGTTCGAGCCGGCGCAGTAGTCGCCGAGGGAGACCGGGGCCCAGGGGCCGACGAAGATCGCGCCGGCGTTGCGGACGCGGGCGGCCCACGCGGCGGCGTCGGCGGTCTGGATCTCCAGGTGCTCGGCGCCGTACGCGTCGACGACCTTGAGGCCGTCCTCCAGGCTGTCGACCAGGACGATCGCGGACTGCCTGCCCGCGAGGGCGGGCTTGATCCGGTCCTCGACGTGCTTGGTGGCCGCGACCTGCGGCTCCAGCTCCTTCTCGACGGCGGCCGCGAGCTCCTCGGAGTCCGTGACGAGCACGGCGGCGGCCAGCGGGTCGTGCTCGGCCTGGCTGATCAGGTCGGCGGCGACGTGGACCGGGTCGGCCGTGGAGTCCGCGAGGACCGCGATCTCGGTGGGGCCGGCCTCGGTGTCGATGCCGATCTTCCCGGTGAAGTAGCGCTTGGCGGCGGCGACCCAGATGTTGCCGGGGCCGGTGACCATGTTGACCGGGAGGCAGTCCTCCGTGCCGTACGCGAACATCGCGACGGCGACGGCGCCGCCGGCCGCGTACACCTCGTCCACGCCGAGCAGCGCGCACGCGGCGAGGATCGTCGGGTGCGGCAGGCCGCCGAACTCCTTCTGCGGCGGGGACGCCAGCGCGATCGACTCGACGCCCGCCTCCTGGGCCGGTACGACGTTCATCACGACGGAGGACGGGTACACGGAGCGGCCGCCCGGGGCGTACAGGCCCACGCGCTCGACCGGAACCCACTTCTCCGTCACGGTGCCGCCCGGGACCACCTGGGTGGTGTGCTCGGTGCGGCGCTGGCTCCGGTGCACGATCCGGGCGCGCCGGATGGACTCCTCCAGGGCGGCGCGGACCGCCGGGTCCAGCGCGTCGAGGGCGGCCTTGATCGCCTCGGCGGGCACCCTGACCTGCTCCAGCTCCACCCCGTCGAACTTCCGCGCGTACTCGATCAGCGCCGCCGTGCCACGATGATGGACGTCCTCGCAGATGGGCCGCACTTTCTCCAGTGCGGCTTCCACGTCGAACTCGGCACGGGGCAGCAGATCGCGCAGGGCGCCACCCTCGGGGAGGGTGTCACCGCGCAGGTCGATACGAGAGATCACGTCCCAATTCTCTCAGACCGGCTCCCACCACCGTTCGCCCGTATCACTGGCTGATACACGTCCCGGACGTCACGGCCGCCCCGTAGCGTTTCCCGTACACGCACGTGACAGCGGGGGGCTGCCATGACCGAAACGCAGGTGGACGGGCGACCGGCTGACCTGACCGACGCCGAACACCGCATGTGGCAGACCTTCCGGGCGGGCACCGTCTGTGACCTCAGTGCCCGGGTGGCCGAGCTGGACGACCCGCACGGCGACGCGGAGTGGGGTCCCGAGCGCCGGGTCCGGGCGGAGGTCGTCGCCCTGCTCCTGCTGGCCGGACCCGAGCCCGTCCCGGGCCGCGTCGGATGCCTGAAGCTGCGCGGCGCGCAGATCACCGGGCGCCTCGACCTGTCCGGCGGCACGGTGCCCCCGTACGTCGAGATCCGGGCGTGCCGCTTCGACGGCGAGATCCAGCTCTCCGAGACCCGCTTCGGCACCCTGCGGCTGGACAACTGCGCCGTCCCGCGCATCGAGGCGGCCCGGCTGCACACCGAGGGGGACCTGCACCTGGCGCGCTGCCGGGTGGCGCGCGGGATCCGGCTGACCGACGCGCAGATCGGCACCGACCTGCTGATCAGCCAGGCCGTCTTCCTGCGGGACAACCGGGGGCGGGCGATCGCCGCCGACGGGATGGCCGTCGCGCAGGACGTCCAGGCCGACCTGGTGGAGACCTACGGGGAGGTGAGCCTGCGCGGGGCGAAGGTGGGCGCCTCGATGAGCCTGCGCGGGGCGCGGCTGCGCAACCCGGACGGCCGGCGCGCGCTGAACGCCCCGACCCTGACCGTCGAGCGGACCCTGTACCTGACCTCCGTCGGCCTGCCCCGCGAGGCGCCCGATCCGGCCCGCCCGTACGACTGGGCCCAGACCCCCACGCGCGGCGGGCCGGAGCGGCACTTCGAGTGCCGGGGCGGGATGCGGCTGGACGACGGCCGTTTCGGGGACTCCGTCGACTTCTACGGGGCCCGGTTCGACCTCCGGCCCGACCAGGAGGTCTCCCTCCGGCGGATCCAGACCCCGGAGTTCCGCTTCGTCGGCGAGGCGCCGGAGCGGGGCCGGGTGGTGGTGTCGGGGGCGAAGGTGGTCAAGCTGGTCGACCGCTCCACGAGCTGGCCCGGCCCCGGCCGGCTGTCCATGGAGGGCTTCGTCTACGAGAACCTCGCCCCGCGGGGCCACTTCCCGCTCGCCCGCCGCCTCGACTGGGTGGCGGCGGCCACCCCCGAGTACTCCCCGGAGCCCTACGAGCGGCTCGCGTCCGTACTGCGGGACGGCGGGGAGGACGCGGACGCCCGCGAGGTGCTGGTCGCCAAGCACCGGCGGCGCCGGAGCACCCTGCCGCCCGCCGCCAGGGCCTGGGGGTACGTGCAGGACTGGACGGTGGTGTACGGCTACCGGCCGGGGCGGGCGGCGCTGTGGATGGCGGTGCTGTGGGCGGCCGGCGCCCTGCTGTTCTCCGGCCACCGGCCCGAGCCGCTCAAGGCGGACGAGCACCCACAGTGGAACGCCGCCCTGTACGCGCTCGATCTGCTGCTGCCGGTGATCGATCTCGGTCAGGAGGGCCAGTGGAAGGTGCAGGGCGGCTGGCAGTGGGCCGCGGCGGCCCTCGTCCTGCTGGGCTGGATCCTGGCCACGACGGTGGCCGCGGGCGCGTCCCGGCTGCTGCGGCGGGGGTGACGGCCCGGGCCGTCCGGCCACTACCCTGTGCCTCGTGACCACCGTTCGCCTGCCCCTCTTCCCGCTGAACCAGGTTCTGTTCCCGGGCCTCGTGCTGCCGCTCAACATCTTCGAGGAGCGGTATCGCGCCATGATGCGCGAGCTGCTGAAGACCGGGGAGGACGAGCCGCGCCGGTTCGCCGTCGTCGCGATCCGCGACGGCCGGGAGGTGGCCCCCACCGCGCCCGGCCTGCCCGACCCGACGGCGCTGCCCGCGCGGGGTCCGGCGGCGGGCTTCGGCGCGGACCCGATCCAGGCGTTCCACCGGGTGGGCTGCGTCGCGGACGCGGCGACGATCCGGGAGCGGGAGGACGGCACGTTCGAGGTGCTGGCCACCGGCACGACGCGGGTGCGGCTGCTGTCGGTCGACGCGTCGGGGCCGTTCCTGGTCGCCGAGCTGGAGGAGCTCGCGGAGGACGCGGGCGACGGTGCGGGCGCCCTCTCGGAGGGGGTCCTGCGGGCCTTCCGCAGCTACCAGAAGCGCCTGGCCGGGGCCCGCGAGCGCACCCTGGCCTCGACGCCGGACCTGCCGGACGAGCCCTCGGTGGTCTCCTACCTGGTGGCGGCCGCCGCCGTGCTGGACATCCCGGCCAAGCAGCGCCTCCTGCAGGCCCCGGACACCGCGACGCGCCTGGCGGAGGAGCTGAAGCTGCTGCGCGCCGAGACGGCGGTGATCCGGCACCTCCCGTCCCTCCCCGCGGTGGACCTGACCCGCGCCCCGACGAGCCCGAACTGAAGGCATGGCGAAGAAGCAGAAGCAGCAGACGGCGGGCACTCCGGCGATCGTCGCCCTGACCGCGGCCGGGGTGGACTTCACCACGCACGCCTACGAGCACGACCCGGCCCACCCCTCCTACGGGGAGGAGGCCGCCGAGGCCATGGGCGTCTCCCCGGACCGGGTCTTCAAGACGCTCGTCGCGGACGTCGACGGGGTCCTCACGGTGGCGGTGGTCCCGGTCTCGGGCTCGCTGGACCTGAAGGCCCTGGCGGGCGCGGTGGGCGGGAAGCGGGCGGCGATGGCCGACCCCGCGCTGGCGGAGCGCACCACCGGCTACGTCAGGGGCGGGATCTCCCCGCTGGGGCAGCGCAAGCGGCTGCGCACGGTGCTGGACGCGTCCGCCTCCGCGCACCCCACGATCTGCGTCTCGGCGGGCCGCCGGGGCCTGGAGGTCGAGCTCTCCCCCACCGCCCTGACCACCCTCACGGGGGCCACGGTGGCCCCGGTCGCCCGCCCTTAGCCTGGCCGGCTGAACCGGATCGGTGGAGCGGTTGTCCGTGCCGGGTGCGACCCACTGCACGGCGCTCCGCGGGGGTCCGGGGGCGGAGCCCCCGAACGGGTCCGGGCGGAGCCCGGGGAACGGTGGAAGGGCGGGTCGGGGAACGGCTCCGCGCAGCGGCAGCCGGGCGCCCGGTGGGTCAGGACGTGGCGCGCGGGGGTTCCGATGGAGTCGGGTCCGCGTGGACGTGGGGCGGTGGGTAGGTCCCGTACCACTCGGCGGACGGCGACGGGTCCCGCGGACCCCAGACGGCGGTCAGCCCGAGGTGGGCGGCGACGGCCGTCATCGGCCAGACCAGCAGCACCCCGTACGCCAGCACCTGCAGCGGCGCGTCGAACGGCACTCCCTTGCCGGCCTTCGCGGCGGCAGCCGGCACGTCGGAGCCCGGTCCGAGCCACAGCCCCAGCCGCCACCCCACCAGCGCGGCGAAGCCCGACCCGAGGGCCAGCCCGATCACCAGGGGTACGCCCCCGCGCCGCCGCCACAGGAACACCCCGAGCGCGCTCAGCACCCCGAACCCCAGCGCCAGCAGGAAGAACGTCCCGTCGGCCCCGATCCGCGCCTCGCTCTCGGTGTCGCGCAGGAAGACGGCCTCGCCGTTGGATACGTACTGGACGCGCGGCGCGAGCCACACCCACAGCAGCCCGAGGAGTACCCCGGCCACGCCCACCACGAGGGCGACGGCGGCCCCGTCACGGATGTCCGCCGGGGTCACGGCGGCCTCCGGCTTCGGGAGGTCGGGGAGGTCGGAGGGAGACGACGGCGGCGTCACGGCTTCGGTCACCCCCACATCGTGCCAGGTACGCCCGGCGACGGCGTCAGCGGACCGCCGCCCGCCGGTAGGCCCAGGTGGCGACGGTCAGGGACAGCAGCCCGACGGCCCCGCACACCCCGAGGTCGAGGGCGACCGCCGACCAGTGCGGGTGCGGGGCGAAGGTCTCCGCGAAGGCCTGCACCCCGTAGGTGGACGGCAGCAGGTCCCGCGCCCAGACGACGAGGCCGGGCATCCGCTCCGGCGGCAGCACCCCCAGCAGCAGCGCCGCCGACATGCCCAGCTGCCCGGCCAGCGTGGCCAGCTCCTGGCGCGGGGCGAGCAGCCCCAGCGCCGCGCCGAGCCCGGCGAGGGCGGCCCCGGCGAGCGGCACCACGGCGGCCAGGATCCACAGCCCGCCCATCGGCAGCCCGAACAGCGCGCAGCCGAAGACGGCCGTGACCAGGGTCCCCGGCAGGGTGAAGGAGGCGTACGCGGCGGCCGCGCCCAGCACCACCGAGGCGGGCGGCACCGGCAGGGTGGCGTAGTGGTCCAGCCCGCCGCTCGCCCGGAGCTGCCCGAAGTACTGCGCGAGCAGGTTCAGCGCGACGAAGGCGACCACCAGCACGGACGAGCCGGCGACGACGGCCCGCGCCTCGGAGCCGCCACCCCCGTCGACCACGCCCCGCATCAGGATCATGATCCCGACGGACTGGAAGGTGGCCACGAACAGCAGCGGGATCCGCGCCACGCGCGCCCGGGACAGCTGGGCACGGTAGACGGCGGCGAGCGCGGGGAAGAAGCGGGCGCGGGGCGCGAGCACCCCGGGTACCGCGGCAGCGACGTCGGTCACGACTTGACCAGACCCTTCATCCGTCCACCCAGCGCGAGGTAGACGTCCTCCAGGCTCGGCGTGGCCAACGTGAAATCGTCGAGGGCGGCGAAGGCCGGGCCGCCGGTGACGGCGGCGACGGCGGTGCGGGCCTCGTCCTGGCCCAGCCGCAGCACCCAGCGCCGCCCGGACTCGGCCGCCCGCGGGGCGAGCTCCGCGACCTCGGGGACCTCCAGCGGCGGGGCGGTGCGCCACACCAGCTCCAGGCGGACCTCGTCGGAGACGCGGGCCTTGAGCCCGGCGGGGGTGTCGCAGGCGATGACCTTGCCCTGGTCGATGACGGCGACCCGGTCGAGGACGGTCTCGGCCTCGATGACGTTGTGGGTGACCAGCAGGACGGTGGCGCCGTGGCGCTCGCGGCGCCGGTCCACGGCGGCCCACACGGCGCGCCGGGCGACGGGGTCCATGCCGGTGGTGGGCTCGTCGAGGACGAGCACGGGCCGCTCGCCGACCAGGGCCGAGGCGAAGCAGGCGAGGCGGCGCTGGCCGCCGGAGAGCTTCTTCAGGGGGCGCCCGGCGATCGCGGTCAGCCCCAGTTCCTCCAGCACCTCGTCCCGCGCGGTCCGCGCGTCGCGCGCGGCGAGTCCGCGCAGCCGGCCGGTGGTCTCGGCGGCCAGGGAGACGGTGAGCTCGTCGAGGGCGGTGGACTCCTGGCCGAGGTAGGCGAGGAGGCGGGCGGCCCGCTCGGGGTGGCGTACGAGGTCGTGGCCGAGGAGGGTGACGGTGCCCTCGTCGGGCCGCATCAGACCGGTCAGCTGGCGGACCAGGGTGGACTTGCCGGCGCCGTTGGGGCCGAGCAGGCCGAAGATCTCGCCGCGCCGGACCTCCAGGGAGATCCCGTCGTTGGCCCGGATCCCGGGCAGGGCGGGGGCGCCGCGCCGGCCGCGCACCGCCGGGTACGTCTTGACCAGGTCACGCACCGCGCAGACCACGTCGGAAGCCGCTCCGGCGGCCGCTGCCGTGGGGTGCCCTGCCTGTGCTGTGCCCGTACTCACGAGGGAGCAGCCTACGCGGCTTCCGCCCCTACTCGGCCGCCGGGGTCGGCGGGCCGGAGGGCACCGGGGTGCCCGCCGGACCCGGTGCGGCGCCGACGTGCTCGGCCGCCGCGCGGACGTCGATCTCGCGCCAGAACCCGGCGCGGATGGCGTAGCGGTCGTGTTCGTCGATCTGGTCGTCCTTGTGCGCGAGGAGTCCGAACCGGGCGGCGTAGCGGAGCAGCTCCCCGTCGATGCGGTGCGGGACGCGCGGGTACATGGTGGCGAGTTTCTGCAGGTGGACGGTCTCCGGGAGCCGTTCCATCCAGCGGCGGGCGAACACCTGGCCCACCTCGAACGGGTCGCCGCCGACGGTGGTGATGTCCTCCTCGCGGTCCGCCCAGCGCTGTTCGGCGCTGGTGAGCTGGGCGAGGGTGGGCAGCGAGGCGGTCTCCGCCGGTTCGCCGAGCGGTCCGGCGCGGTCGATCCAGCCCCGGTCGGAGGACCAGCGCAGGGCGCTGCCGGCCGGGGCCGGGGCGCTCTGGACCTGCCGCTCGGCCGGGGCCGGGCCGGGGGCGCGCAGCGAGGCGAGGTCCTTGGGGGTGGGGACGGGCTTGGCGCCTTCGGTGGCGGGCGCCGGTACGGGTGCTCCGTTCGGGGGGTTCCCGGGGGCTTCCCCGTCGGCGGTGACCGCGGCGGCGCCGTTGCCGTTGCGGGCGGCTTCGGCGAGGGCCGCCTCGGGCAGGGGCGCGGAGAGGATCGCGGCGATCTCGGGGCGCGGGGCGGGCGGCGGGGGGCAGAGCCCGGCGAGGTCGCGGGCGCGGACGGCCCGGGTGATCCAGGCCCGGTCCAGGACGCGGCGTTCGTCGGCTTCGGCGACGAGGTCCTCGGACTGGTTGTAGTCCCCGTCGGCGGCCTGGACGGCCCACAGGTGGACGGCGACCCCGTGCTCCTTGGCGGACATCAGGCCGGGGAGCAGGTCGCCGTCGCCGGTCACCAGGACCACGTCGGAGCAGGCCCGGTTGCGGGCGAGTTCGGTGAGTTCGGCGTGCATGGCGGCGTCCACGCCCTTCTGCGCCCAGCGGCCGTCGCTGCGGGTCAGGGCGCCGAGGCGGACGGTGACCCGGGGCATGACGCGCAGCCGGCGGTGTTCGGGCTGCGGCACCCGGTCGGGGGCTCCGTCGAACCAGTAGATCCGCAGGAGGGGCTGCTCGGTGTCGGCCTCGGCCCGCTCGCGCAGGCCCTGGATGAGGGCGGTGTGGTCGACGGTGATGCGGGAGCGGGAGGGCTCTCCGGCGAGGAGGCTCGCGGCGGCGCCGAGCAGGTATCCGGCGTCCACCAGGACGACGCAGCGGTCCACGCGTTCCACCCTCTTCCGTGGGGTTCCCAGGGGGTACTCGTTAGGTTTTCCCCGAGTCTGCCCGACCGCAAGGGTGTTGACGGCCGGAACTCGATCATCGGCGTGGCGGATCTCCCGGCGGGCCGGACGAGGGGCTCCACTACGCGCAGTAATGATCCAAAATGCGTGGTTTGTGCGGGTGTGTGAGTGTGAAGGCGGCCCTGGCCCCTACACCCCCCACGGAGGCATCCCATGGCCAAGAACAAGAACCAGAAGCAGCCGGCCAAGCAGCAGCCGCGATCGGCGCAGGATCCGTCGAAGGCGTCGATGGAGTCCGCGCCGGACGAGCGCTCCTCCCAGTCGCCGAGCCCGCTGGACATGGCCCACAAGGGCAAGCAGAAGCGCTTCGGCCACAACTGACGCCGCCGCCCAGGTACGCGCGAGGGCGCGCCCGGATCTCCGGGCGCGCCCTCGCTCGCGCGTGGCCGCGGGTCCGCTCCTGCGTCCGCGGGCCCCTACGGTCTAGCCGGCCAGGCAGGAGGGGCCGAGGAGCACCTTGAGGTCGCCGAAGAGCGCCGGGTCGGGCTGGACCCGGTGCCGGTCCAGGCGCAGCACGGTGGTGGTCCGCGGCCCCTGGAGCTTGATCCGCACCTCGGTGTTGCCCTTGTGGTGGCGCAGGATCTCGCCCAGACGGGTCACCATCGGCGGGGTGACCTTGACGGTCGGGATGGTGAGGACGACGGGGGCGTTGGTCCCGGCGGAGGAGAGGTCGGGGACCATCATCTCCATGGCGACGAGCCGGGGGACGTCCTCGCGCTTGTCGAGGCGGCCCTTGACGAAGACGACCGTGTCCTCGACCAGCTGGGTGGAGACGAGCTGGTACGTCGCGGGGAAGAACATGCACTCGATGGATCCGGCGAGGTCCTCGACGGTGGCGATGGCCCAGGCGTTGCCCTGCTTGGTCATCTTGCGCTGGAGGCCGGAGATGATGCCGCCGATGGTGACGACGGCGCCGTCGGAGTGCTCGCCGCCGGTCAGCTGGGAGATCCCGGCGTCGGTCTTGTCGGAGAGGACGTGCTCCAGGCCGAAGAGCGGGTGGTCGGAGACGTACAGGCCGAGCATCTCGCGCTCCTGTGCGAGCAGGTAGGACTTCTCCCACTCCACGTCGGAGAACTCCACGTCGAGGCCGAAGCCGGGCTCGTCGCTCGCGCCCTCGTCACCCATTCCGCCGAAGAGGTCGAACTGTCCCTCGGCCTCCTTGCGCTTGACGGCGACCACGTTGTCGATCATCGGCTCGTGGTGGGCGACCAGGCCCTTGCGGGTGTGGCCCATCTCGTCGAAGGCTCCGGCCTTGATCAGCGACTCGACGGTGCGCTTGTTGCAGACGACGGCCTCGACCTTGTCCAGGAAGTCGGGGAAGGTGGAGTACTTCCCCTTGCTCTTCCTGGTCTTGATGATCGACTCGACGACGTTCTGGCCGACGTTGCGCACGGCGGTGAGGCCGAAGAGGATCACGTCGTCGCCCTGGGCGGCGAAGTTCGGCTCGGACTCGTTGACGTTCGGCGGGAGCACCTTGATGCCCATGCGCCGGCACTCGTTCAGGTAGATCGCGGACTTGTCCTTGTCGTCCTTGACCGAGGTGAGGAGCCCCGCCATGTACTCGGCCGGGAAGTTCGCCTTGAGGTAGGCGGTCCAGTAGGAGACCAGGCCGTACGCGGCCGAGTGGGCCTTGTTGAAGGCGTAGCCGGCGAAGGGGACCAGGACGTCCCAGAGCGCCTTGATCGCCGCGTCGCTGAAGCCCTTGCCCCTGGCGCCCTCCTCGAAGATGACGAAGTTCTTCGCCAGTTCCTCGGGCTTCTTCTTGCCCATCACGCGGCGCAGGATGTCGGCCTCGCCGAGCGAGTACCCGGCGATGATCTGGGCGGCCTTCTGGACCTGCTCCTGGTAGACGATCAGGCCGTAGGTGACCGCGAGCACCTCTTCGAGCGGCCCCTCCAGCTCCGGGTGGATCGGGGTGATCTCCTGCTGCTTGTTCTTGCGCAGGGCGTAGTTCGTGTGCGAGTTCATGCCCATCGGGCCCGGCCGGTACAGGGCCGAGACGGCGGAGATGTCCTCGAAGTTGTCGGGCTTCATCAGGCGCAGCAGGGAGCGCATGGGGCCGCCGTCGAACTGGAAGACGCCGAGGGTGTCGCCGCGGCCGAGCAGTTCGAAGGTCTTGGGGTCGTCGAGCGGGAGGGCCAGGAGATCGATGTCGATCCCCTTGTTGGCCTTCACCATCTTGACGGCGTCGTCCATGATCGTGAGGTTGCGCAGGCCCAGGAAGTCCATCTTCAGCAGGCCGAGCGACTCGCAGCTCGGGTAGTCCCACTGGGTGATGGTGACGCCGTCGGTGTGCCGCACCCAGACGGGCACGTGGTCGGTGATCGTCTCGCTGGACATGATGACGCCGGCGGCGTGCACGCCCATCTGGCGGACCAGGCCCTCGACGCCGCGGGCGGTGTCGATGACCTTCTTCACGTCCGGCTCGTTCTCGTACATCCCGCGGATCTCGCCGGCCTCGCCGTAGCGGGGGTGCTGCGGGTCGAGGATGCCGGAGAGCGGGATGCCCTTGCCGAGGACGTCGGCGGGCATGGCCTTGGTGAGGCGGTCGCCCATGGCGTAGGGGTAGCCCAGGACGCGCGCGGAGTCCTTGATCGCGTTCTTGGCCTTGATCGTGCCGTACGTGCCGATCATGGCGACCTTGTCGGCGCCGTACTTCTCGGTCACGTACCTGATCACCTCGACGCGCCGACGCTCGTCGAAGTCGATGTCGACGTCGGGCATGGAGACGCGCTCGGGGTTCAGGAAGCGCTCGAAGATCAGGCCGTGGGTGATCGGGTCGAGGTCGGTGATGCCCATGGCGTACGCGACGATCGAACCGGCCGCGGAGCCTCGGCCCGGACCCACCGCGATGCCCTGGTTCTTGGCCCACATGATGAAGTCGGCGACCACGAGGAAGTAGCCCGGGAAGCCCATCGAGATGATCGTGTCCATCTCGTACTCGGCCTGCTGCATCCGGTCGTCCGGGATGCCCCCGGGGTAGCGGCGGTTCATGCCGCGCATGGTCTCCTCGCGGAACCAGCTGACCTCGGTGTGGCCCTCCGGGATGTCGAACTTCGGCATCAGGTTCCGGAACGTGAACATGCCCTCGGTGTCGATCTGGTCCGCGACCAGCCGCGTGTTGGCGCAGCCCTCCTGCCAGGCGTCCGAGGAGTCGATCGCGTACATCTCGTCGGTCGACTTGAGGTAGTAGCCGGTGCCGTCGAAGCGGAAGCGGTCCGGATCCGAGAGGTTCTTGCCGGTCTGGATGCAGAGCAGGGCGTCGTGCGCGGTGGCCTCGCTCGCGTACGTGTAGTGCGAGTCGTTCGTGACCAGCGGCGGGATGCCGAGCTTCTTGCCGATCTCCAGCAGCCCGTCGCGGACCCGGCGCTCGATCTCGATGCCGTGGTCCATCAGCTCCAGGAAGTAGCGGCCCTCGCCGAAGATGTCCTTGTAGTCGGAGGCGGCCTGCACGGCCTCGTCGAACTGGCCGAGGCGCAGCCTGGTCTGCACCTCGCCGGACGGGCAGCCGGTGGAGGCGATCAGCCCCTCCGACCACTTGCTGATGGTCTCCTTGTCCATCCGCGGCCACTTCGTGAGCCAGCCCTCGGCGTACGCGTCGGAGGACAGCCGGAAGATGTTGTGCAGGCCGGTGGCGTTCGAGGCCCAGATGGTCTTGTGGGTGTAGCCACCGGAACCGGACACGTCGTCGCGCTTCTGGTGGGGCTGGCCCCACTGGATGCGCCGCTTGTTGCGCCGGGACTCCGGTGCGACATATGCCTCGATGCCGATGATCGGGGTGATCCCGGCCTTCTGGGCGGTGTGGAAGAAGTCGTACGCCCCGTGGAGGTTGCCGTGGTCGGACATCGCGATGTGCGTCATGCCCATCTCGTTGCACGCGTTGAACATGTCCTTCAGCCGCGCGGCACCGTCCAGCAGCGAGTACTGGGTGTGGACGTGCAGGTGCGTGAACGGCGTCTTGGTCACGGTGGGAGCCTCCGGGGGGAGAGAGGGGCGGCAGCTTTGAATCCTACGTCTCCCGGCTGACACAAACGGGGCACCGACCGGTACCTTCATCCGTTGCAGACCCAAGGACACCTGTCCGAAATGCGATCCCGTACGTGATCGACCAGCGCCATCAGGAGGATCCGCCATGGCGGTACCCGAGACGACCGACGAGCAGCGCGCCGAGCAGATACTCGACGTGTTCGACACAGCCTTCGGAGAGCTGCTCGCGGCCGACCCCGCCGCCTTCCAGGTCAAGTTCCGGAAGATGGCGGCCTCGGCCTTCGCCTTCTACCGGGGCACCGCCTGCCTCTTCTACGCCGACCTGGAGCACGACCGGCACGGCGGCCCGTACCTGGACGAGCAGACGGGCCGGGTGTGGATCCACGGCGACCTGCACGCCGAGAACTTCGGCACGTACATGGACTCCAACGGCCGGCTCGTCTTCAACGTCAACGACTTCGACGAGGCCTACGTCGGCCCCTTCACCTGGGACCTGAAGCGCTTCGCCGCCTCCGTCGCCCTGATCGGCTACACCAAGGCCCTCGGCGACGACCAGATCAGCGAGCTGGTGCGGGTCTACGCGGACGCCTACCGGGAGCGCATCCACCACCTGGCCACAGGGGGCCGGGCCCGCTACGAGGACGTGGTTCCCTCCTTCACCCTGGACACCGCCGAGGGCGCGCTGCTCTCCGCCCTGCGCTCGGCCCGCTCCCGCACCCGTTTCTCCCTGCTGGACTCGATGACGGAGATCCGCGACCACGAGCGCCGCTTCTCCGACGGCGGGGGCGCGATCGAGCTGGACGCGGCCACCCGGTACAAGGTGCTGGCCGCCTTCGACGGGTACCTGGAGACCCTGCCCGAGGAGTCCCTGGTCCGCCCGGACTCCTACCGGGTCAAGGACGTCGTGGGCCGCCGGGGCGTGGGCATCGGCTCGGCCGGCCTGCCCTCGTACAACATCCTGCTGGAGGGCCACAGCGACGCGCTGGAGAACGACGTCGTGATCTACCTCAAGCAGGCGCAGACCCCGGCCGTGTCCCGGCACATCACCGACCGGTCGGTGCGCGAGTACTTCGAGCACGAGGGCCACCGCACGGTGATCTCGCAGCGCGCCCTCCAGGCACACGCCGACCCGTGGCTGGGCTGGACGGAGCTGGACGGGGCCGGGCAGCTGGTCGCGGAGGTCTCCCCGTACGCGGTGGACCTGGACTGGTCCGACCTGGACGACCCGGAGGAGATCGCGTCGGTCGTCGCGGACCTGGGCCGGGCCACGGCCACCATGCACGCGGCGGCCGACGCCGCGGAGAGCGGCCACTCCCTGGTCCCCTTCTCCACCGAGCGGGCCATCGACGCGGCGATCGCCGCCGACGAGGAGGGCTTCGCGACGCTCCTGGTGGACTTCGCGCACGCCTACGGGGCCCGGGCGCGGGCCGACCACCAGATCTTCGTGGACCTGTTCCGCAACGGCCGGATCATGCCGTAGGTCCGGGACCGCGACGGCCCCGGGGCCCTGGATTCACAGGGAGGCATGAAAGACTCGCGACGATGGACATATCAGGGGCAGGACCGAGGGCACTGAGGGCCGCGCTGTTCAGCGCGCTCGTCGTGCTGCTCTCGGCGGGCTCCCACGTGCTCCTGTCCCGGGTCCCGCTGCCGCCCGCATTGGCCGCCGGGGCCTTCGCGGGGGTCTTCGCGATCGCGTTCGCGCTGGCGGGCCGCGAGCGCGGCTTCGGACCGATCGCCGGGCTGCTGGTCCCGCTGGAACTGGCCGCCGACACGGTCTTCACCGCCGGGCAGCGCGTCTGCTACGGCCCCGCGGGCGGTCCGGTCTCCGGGCCGCTGCACGCGCTGGGCCTGGACGAGCTGTGCGGCGGCACCCCGGTGGGCGGCTCGCTGACCACCGTGGCCGGCCCCGTCGGCGACCCCGCCGCCCTGCTGGCCGCCCCCGGGCCGTGGACGCCCTGGCTGCTGCTGGGCGGACACGTCGGCGTCGGGCTGCTGGCCGCCGCGTGGCTGCGGCACGGCGAGCGGGCCCTGGCCCGGCTGCTGCGCGCGGTGGCCGCCCTGGCGTTCCGGCCGCTGCTGCTGGCGGTCGCCTCGGTGACGGCGGGCGCCGGGCCCGCCGGGCGGGCGCCGCGCCGGCCGTTCCCGGGCGCGGGTGCCCGTACCCGCTTCCCGGCGCATTCCGTGGGACGGAGGGGACCTCCCGTACGCGCGGCGCTCGCGAGCGCCTGACACACGTACGGCAGTCCCTTCCCCCGTCCTTCCACGTCCCACGGAGATCGTCATGAGCTCACGCAACAGCCAGCAGAACAAGGCCGCCGCCCGCGAGAAGCTGCGCGCCGAGCGCGAGAAGCAGGCCAAGAAGGACAAGGCCCGCCGCCAGGTGTTCGTGGCCGGCGGGATCGTCGCCGTCCTGGCCCTGGCGGCGGGCGTCGGCTACCTGGTCGTCAAGGGCAACGAGCCCGGCTACTGGGAGAAGGCCGCCGACGCCACCCTGGTCAAGCCGAAGAACACCGAGGGCGCGGACGGCCTGACCGTCGTCATCGGCAAGCCCGAGGCCAAGAAGACCCTGGAGATCTACGAGGACTCCCGCTGCCCGGCGTGCGCCGCCTTCGAGCAGTCGTCCGGCGAGCAGGTCAAGAAGGACGTCGACGCCGGCAAGTACAAGCTCCGGTACTTCGGCGCCACCTTCATCGACAACGCGTCCAAGGGCGAGGGCTCCAAGAACGCGCTGAGCGCGCTGGGCGCGGCGCTGAACGTCAGCCCGCAGGCCTTCCTCGACTACAAGGCCGCGCTGTACTCCAAGGCCCTGCACCCCGACGAGAGCGTCGACAGCTTCGCCAAGGACGACTACCTGATCAAGGCCGCGGACACGGTTCCGGCGCTCAAGGGCAACGCCGAGTTCAAGAAGGCCGTCGAGGACGGTACGTACGACCGGTGGGCGATGGACATGTCGAAGGCCTTCAACAAGTCCGGGGTGACGGGCACCCCGACGCTGAAGATGGACGGCAAGAAGATCGACACCCCGGCGACGCCGGAGGCGTTCACGGCCGCGATCGACAAGGCCCTGGCCGGCTGATCCGTCCGCATCCGGCCGCAATTGTGCGGACAACGGGTGGGTGAACTCCCAGAGTTCGCCCACCCGTTCCCTTTTCGAGACTGTTCCTGGCTGAATACTGATCAGTAATATGACCGCCCGTGACCAGTCATCTCACCCCCTCCGCCGACGGCGCCGCCACGGCCGCCCGCCCGGCACATCCGCGCCGCCGTTCGGTCGTCCTGGCCGCCGCCGCCACGGCCGCGCTCGCGCCGATCGCCGCGCTCGGCGCCCCCGCCGCCCACGCGGCCGGATCCGCCCCCGCCTTCCTGCACGGCGTCGCCTCGGGCGACCCGCTGCCCGACGGGATCCTGCTGTGGACCCGCGTCACCCCGACCGCGGAGTCCGTCCCCGGCTCCGGCCTCGGCCCCGACACCGCGGTGGGCTGGGAGGTGGCCGAGGACAAGGCCTTCTCCCGGATCGTCGCGAGCGGTTCCGTCACCGCCCGCGCCGCCGGCGACCACACCGTCAAGGCCGACGTGCGCGGACTGCGCCCGCAGACCCCGTACTGGTACCGGTTCACCGCCGGCGCCACGGTCTCCCCGGCCGGGCGGACCCTGACCGCCCCGGCCGCCGACACCCGCACCCCCGGCGTGCGCTTCGGCGTGGTGTCCTGCGCCAACTGGGAGTCGGGGTACTTCTCGGCGTACCGGCACCTGGCCGCCCGCAGCGACCTGCACGCGGTCCTGCACCTCGGCGACTACATATACGAGTACGCCACCGGGACCTACCCGGAGGCCAAGTACGTCGTGCGCCCGCACGAGCCCCGCAACGAGATCGTCTCGCTGGCCGACTACCGCACCCGGCACGGCAAGTACAAGACGGACGCCGACCTCCAGGCCCTGCACGCGGCGCACCCGATCGTCGCCATCTGGGACGACCACGAGTTCGCCAACGACTCCTGGTCCGGCGGCGCGGAGAACCACACCCCCGGCGCCGAGGGCGACTGGGCGGCCCGCGCGGCCGCCGCCAAGCAGGCCTACTTCGAGTGGATGCCCGTCCGCCCCTCCATCGCGGGTACCGTCTACCGGCGGCTGCGCTTCGGCACCCTCGCCGACCTGCACCTGCTGGACCTGCGCAGCTTCCGTTCGCAGCAGGCGAAGGTCGGAAGCGGCTCGGTGGACGACCCCGAGCGCACCATCACCGGACGGGCCCAGCTGGACTGGCTCAAGGCGGGCCTGGCCTCCTCGAACGCGACCTGGCAGCTGGTGGGCACCTCGGTGATGATCTCGCCGCTGGCCTTCGGCGCGCTGCCCGCGCACCTGCTGAAGCCGCTCACCAAGCTGCTCGGCCTGCCCGAGGGTGGAATAGCGATCAATGTGGATCAGTGGGACGGCTACACGGACGACCGCAGGGAACTCCTGGGCCACTTGAAGGAAAAGAACATCAAGAACACGGTGTTCTTGACCGGCGACATCCACATGTCGTTCGCGAACGAGCTCCCGGTGGAGAAGGCGACGTACCCGGGTTCGGGCACGGCGGCGACCGAGTTCGTGGTGACCTCGGTGACCTCCGACAACCTCGACGACACGCTGCACGTCCTGCCGGACACCCTGTCGCTGGTCGCGGAATCGGCCGTCAAGGCCGCGAACTGGCACGTGAAGTGGGTGGACATGGACGCCCACGGATACGGCGTCCTGGACGTGACGGCCGAGCGCTCGCAGATGGACTACCACGTGGTTTCGGACAAGCGGCGGCAGGACGCGACCTCCTCCTGGGAGCGCTCGTACCGCACGCTGAACGGCACGCAGAAGGTGGAGCGGGCCGACCGCCCGGTTTTCTGACGTACCGTCAAATCTGCTGTCGGTAGGGGTTTCTGGCGCAAGACCAGGGGCCCCTACCGCACCATCGGCAACAAATCTTTAACCTCCGGGTACTTGCCAACTGAATGACATGCACACGTAAGCTTCCGGCCAGCGTGAGGAAATACCTCACCCCCCACCACGCTTCGCGAGGAGTCAACGTGCGCGCTGTTGCCCGCATATCCCCCCTGCTCCGCCGCCGCCTCATGGGCACGGCCGTCCTGGCCTCCACCCTGGCCTTCGCCCCGCTGACGGCCCCGACCACGGTCGCCGCCGCCGCGGCGAAGACCCCCGCCGAGGTCTGTGCCGAGCAGGGCTCCGCCCCTGCCAACGCCCGGGTGGCGCGCCCCAAGGACCACCACGCGGCCGACCCCAACGAGGTCAGCGACGCCCAGGTCAAGTCCATGGACGCCGACCTGAAGAAGAAGCTCGCCCAGCTCCAGCTCTCCCCGCAGCAGAGCGAGGGCATGCGCGCCGGCGCGGCGGCCGCCGTCACGACCATCCCGGTCTACGTGCACGTCATCACCTCCGGCACCACCGGCAAGCTGACGGCCGCCCAGATCAACAACCAGATCTCGGTCCTCAACGCGGCCTATGCGGGCCAGGGCACCGGCAACGTCAACTCCGGCTACCAGTTCAGCCTGGCCGGGACCGACTACACCGACAACTCGACCTGGTACAACGTCTCGGACGGCACCAAGGCCGAGAAGGACATGAAGAACGCCCTGCGCAAGGGCGGCAAGAACGCGCTCAACCTCTACACCGCCAACCTCGGCGGCGGGCTCCTGGGCTGGGCGACCTTCCCCAGCTCCTACGCCTCGGCGCCCAAGATGGACGGCGTCGTCATCCTCAACTCCTCGCTGCCCGGCGGCTCCGCCACCAACTACAACGAGGGCGACACCGCCACCCACGAGGTCGGCCACTGGATGGGTCTGTACCACACCTTCCAGGGCGGCTGCTCGGGCAGCGGCGACTCGGTCTCCGACACCCCGGCCGAGGCCAGCGCGGCCTTCGAGTGCCCGACCGGGCGCGACACCTGCACCGCGCCGGGCGCCGACCCGATCCACAACTTCATGGACTACACGTACGACTCCTGCATGTACCAGTTCACGGCCGGCCAGGTGTCGCGCATGAAGAGCATGTGGACGGCCTACCGCGCCTGACCCGCGGCCGGTCCTCCCCGCTCCATCCGCTCCACCGCGCCTCCCGCGCGACCGGCAGGGCCCCCGGCATCACCGCCGGGGGCCCTGCCCGCGTCCGTCCCGCGGACCCGCGTCCTACAGGCCCGCTTCCTACAGACTGTCGAGGAAGCCGAGCGCGACCTTCCAGGTCTCCTCCGCCGCCTCCGCGTCGTAGTCGTCCAGGTCCGGGTCCGTGAACAGGTGACCGGCCCCCGGATAGGTGTGCACCTCCACGTCCGCCCCGGCCCGCCGCATCCGCAGGTACCAGGCGGTCAGCCAGTCGTGCGGCTCGAAGGGGTCCGGGTCGGCGACGTGCAGCTGCACCGGCAGCTCATCGGCCGAGGCGTCCTCGTCCAGGTCCGCCGTGCCGTGCAGGAGCAGCAGTCCGCGCGCCTTGTCGTCGGCCAGCGCCAGGTGCTGGGCGACGGAGCCGCCGTAGGAGAAACCGGCGTAGACCAGACCCCGGTCGGAGTACGGCGCCACGGCCAGGACCGCCCGCTTGAGCAGCTCGTCGCGGCCGACCTCGTCCTGGTGGGCCATCCCCTCCTCGACGGTCGCGAACGTACGCCCCTCGAAGAGGTCGGGCACCTGGACCTGATGCCCGGCCGCGCGCAGCCGGTCGGCCGCCGCGTGCACCGCGGGCCGCAGCCCGTACGTCGAATGGAAGAGCACGATGTTCATGCCTCCCATCGTGCCATTCACGGCGAAGGCGGGAGTGGCGGGACCCGTCGCGGTTAGGTTCTGGGTATGGAGATGGAGAACGTCCTGCGTCCCGTCGTGGCCCTCGCGGCCGTGCTGGTCCTCACCCTGCTCGCCGGGTGGCTGCTCGACCTGCTGCTGCGCAAGGCGGACGCCCGGCACACCGAGACCCCGCTGTGGGAGCTGCTGCGCCGCTGCGTCCCGCCCTTCCGGCTGGTCCTGGCCACGGGCCTGCTGCAGGCCTCGTACCGGCGGGCGGGCGTCTTCCCCGCCCACCGGGCCGCCGTCGGTCACGTCCTGGCCCTGCTGATGATCGCCTCGACCGCCTGGCTCCTCGTCCGGATCGCCACGGCGGTCGTGGACTCCGTCTACTCCCGCTACGCCGCCTCCCACCCCAACGAAGCCCGGGTCCGGCGCGTGCGCACCCAGGTCACCCTGATCCAGCGGGTGCTCGTCGCCGTGGCGGTGGTGGTCTCGGTCGCCGCGATGCTGCTGACCTTCCCCGCCATGAGGGTGGCCGGCGCCTCGATGCTGGCCTCGGCCGGCGTCCTCGGCATCGTGGCCGGCATCGCCGCCCAGTCCACCCTCGGCAACCTCTTCGCCGGACTCCAGATCGCCTTCGGCGACACCGTGCGCATCGGGGACACCGTGGTCGTGGACAAGGAGTGGGGCACGGTCGAGGAGATCACCCTGACCTTCCTCGTGGTCCGCACCTGGGACGAACGCCGCATCACGATGCCCGTCTCGTACTTCACCAGCAAGCCCTACGAGAACTGGTCGCGCGGCGGCGCCGAGATCACCGGCACCGTCTTCTTCCACCTCGACCACGCGGCGCCGGTCGCCCTGATGCGGGACAAGCTCGCGGAGCTCCTCAAGGACATCCCCGAATGGGACGGCCGCACCGGTTCCCTCGCCGTCACCGACACCACCCCGAACACCATCGTGGTGCGCGCCGTCGTCACGGCGAGGAACGCCGACGAGGTGTGGACCCTGCGCTGCACGGTGCGCGAGCAGCTGGTCACCTGGCTGTCCGCCCAGCACCCGTACGCCTTCCCCCGCGTCACGACCTCGGAGACCGACCCCCGCCCCTAGCCAGGTCGGGGGCGGACCGGTCAGAACGTCAGGCGCAGCAGCGCGCCGCCGCCGGGTGCGGCCTGCGCCGTCAGTTCCGCCGCGTGCGCCCGCGCGATCTGCCGGGCCATCGCCAGCCCCAGTCCCGAGCCCGGCAGGGCGCGGGCGGTCCCGGCCCGGTAGAAGCGGTCGAAGACGTACGGCAGGTCCTCCGCCGCGATGCCCGGACCGTGGTCGCGGACCGTCAGCTCGGGGGCGCCGCCGTCGCGGACCGTCAGCTCCACCTCCACCGGCAGCCCCGGCGGGCTGAACTTCGCCGCGTTGTCCAGCAGGTTCCCCACCAGGCGGCTCAGCCGCGCCGGCACCCCCGGCACCACCGCCTCGGCCGTCTCCACACGGAACTCCACGGCGGGCCAGTGCGCCCCCGCCGCCTCCGCGCAGTGCCGCACGAGGAGGTCCAGCCGCACCTGTTCGACCAGCGGCGTCGGCTCCTCGTCCCGCGCCAGCTCGATCAGGTCGTTCACCAGCCCCGTCACCTCCCGCAGCTGGCGCCCCAGCGCGGCCGCCGCCCGCTCGCGCTGCGCCGTGGTCAGCCGGTCGCCCCGGGCCAGCAGTTCCGCGTTGGTCCGCAGCGCCGTCAGCGGGGTCCGCAGCTCGTGCGACGCGTCCGCGACGAGCCGCCGCTGCGCGGTGACCGACTGCTCCAGTTCCCCGAGCATCGTGTTGAAGCTCCCGGCCAGCCGCGTGATCTCGTCCTCCCGCCCCGGCGGCGGCAGCTCGATCCGGTACCGCGGATCCCGGGTCGCGGCGATCCGCTCGGCCATCGCGGTCAGCCGGGTCACCGGGGCGAGGCCGGTCCGGGACACCCAGTGGCCGAGTACGGCGGCCAGCAGCACCCCCGCCACCGCCGTCAGGACCAGCCACCAGGCGGCCTCCTCCGTACCCCCCTCGACGCTGTCGGCCCGCAGCGCCACCTGGAGGGCCCGCCCCTCGGCGTAGTCGGTGGTGAGCATCCGCGCGGGATGCCCGTCCACCGTGATGTTGGAGAAGTACGGGGCCCGCGTGCCGGCGGCGACCTGCCGCGCGGCCGGGGCCACGGGCAGCAGCCCCGGCGCGGGCGGGTCCTGGGCCGGGTCGGCCGGCACCACCTCCGCGCACGCGGGGGCGGCCAGAAAGCGGCACTCCCCCGCCAGCGTGCCGGGCACCTCTGCGGGGTGCCGCTGGGCGGCGAGCCGGGCGGACTGGGTCAGGTTGAGATCGAGCTGCCAGTACAGGGCGTCCCGTACGACGAAGAGCGCGGTCACGCACACCACGACGGTCACCAGGGCCACGGCCGCGGTGACGGACAGCGCCAGCCGGGTCCGCAGCGGGCCCCGCCTGCGCCAGGACGCGGCGCGCCGCCGCCGGTCACCGCGTTTCACGCCGTGTCCAGCCGGTAGCCGACCCCGTGCACGGTGTGGACCAACCGTGGCTCGCCCCCGGCCTCCAGCTTCCGGCGCAGGTAGCCGACGTACACGGCGAGCGAGTTGGAGTCCGGCCCGAAGTCCTGCCCCCACACCAGTTCGAGGATCAGCTCGCGCGGAAGCACCTGCCCGGGGTGGCGCAGGAGCAGTTCCAGCAGCGCGGCCTCGGTCCGGCTGAACTCCAGCAGCCGCCCGCCCCGTCGGCCGGTGCGGGTCCCGGGGTCCAGGACGAGGTCGTCGAAGCCCAGCGGGGCGGCGCCCGGGGGCTCGGGGGCGGCCCGCCGCAGCAGGGCCCGCACCCGCGCGACCAGCTCGTCCAGAGCGAACGGCTTGACGAGGTAGTCGTCGGCCCCGGCCTCCAGCCCGTCGACGCGTTCGCTGACGGAGTCCAGCGCGGTCAGGACGAGCACGGGCGTACGGTCGCCCATCGCACGCAGCTGCCGGCACACCCCCAGCCCGTCGAGCACCGGCATCAACACGTCCAGGACGACCGCGTCCGGCCCCCAGCGCGCCACCTCGGACAGCGCGGCCAGCCCGTCCGGCGCTCCGCGCACCTCGAACCCCTCGATGGCCAGGCCGTCTTCCACCGCGGCCCGCACCTCGGGCTCGTCGTCGACCACCAGAATCCGCTGCCTCATAGGACAAAGCCTGCCAAAGGAAGCGATGAGAACCTCTTAGAACCTTCTTAGGACGCACCGCGAGTGTGCGTCCATGACCACTCGACACACTCCTGCGGCACTCTCCGTCGTGATCGGTGCGGGCGGCACCGGCGGCCACATCTACCCGGGGCTCGCCCTCGCCGAGGCGCTGCGCGCGGCCGTCCCGCGGGCCGTGGTCTCGTTCATCGGGACCGAGCGGGGCCTGGAGACCGAGCTGATACCGGGCGCCGGCTACCGCCTGCACACCGTTGACATGATCCCCTTCGACCCGGCACTGGGCGCGAAGCGGTACCTGCTGCCCGCGGCGCTGCTGCGCTCGGCGCACCAGGCCCGTTCGGTGATCCAGGCGCAGGGCGCGCACGCCGTCGTGGGCATGGGCGGCTATCCGAGCGCGCCGGCGGTGCTCGGCGCCCGGCTGGCCGGGCTGCCGGCCGTGATCCACGAGTCGAACGCGGTGCCCGGCCGGGCCAACCGGTTCGCCGCCCGGCTCACCCCGCACATCGCGGTGGCCTTCGACCGCAGCCGCGCCCACCTGGCGGGCGGCGCGAGGGCGCTGACCACCGGAATGCCGATCTCCGCGGCGCTGGCGGGGCTCGCGGACCTCCCCGGACCGGAGCGGGCGGAGCTGCGCGCCGAGGCCCGGCACGCCCTGCGGGTCCCCCCGGGGCGACGGCTGGTGGTCTTCAACGGCGGCAGCCTGGGCGCCGTACGCCTCACCGGGGCGGCCGTCGCGCTGGCCGGGCTCTGGCAGGGGCGGGACGACGTACAGCTGCTGATCAAGACGGGCCCGGCGGCGCTGCCCGACACGGTGGCGGACCTCACCGCGACGGGCGGGCGGCGGATCGCCGGGGCCGTGCCTTACCTGGACCGCATGGACCTCGTCTACGCGGCCGCCGACCTGGTGGTGTGCCGGGCGGGCTCCGCGACGGTGGCCGAGCTCGCGGCGACCGGGGTCCCGGCCGTGCTCGTCCCCTACCCGCACGCCCCGGGCGACCACCAGACGCACAACGCCCGGGTGCTGTCCGACGCGGGCGCGGGGCTGCTGCTGTCCGACGCCGAGGCCACCGCCGAACGCCTCGCCGCGCTCATCGGCCCGCTGCTGGCCGACCCGGCCCGGCTGGCGTCGATGGCCGGCGCCGCCGACCCCGGCCCGCACGCGCGGGCCGCCGAACTGCTGGCCGCGGAGGTCCTCCGCGTGGCCGGCGTCCAAATTCCCACCCTGGAGCACGCATGACCACGAACTGGACCGACCGCACCGTCCTCGTCACCGGGGCCGAGGGCTTCATCGGCTCGACGCTGGTGGACCTGCTGGTGGCTCGGGGCGCCCGGGTCCGCGCCTTCGTGCACTACAAGCCGTACGCCGAGAAGGGCCACCTGGCCCGCTACCTCGCCGACCCCGACGGCCCGGTGGAGATGTGGGCGGGCGACGTCCGCGACGCGGGCCGGGTCAGCGACGCGGTGGCCGGCTGCGACACCGTCTTCCACCTCGCGGCGCTGATCGGGATCCCGTACAGCTACGCCTCGCCGGGTGCGTACGTGCAGACGAACGTCACCGGCACGCAGAACATGGCGGAGGCCTGCCGCCGGCACGGCGTGCGCCGTCTGGTCCACACCTCCACCAGCGAGGTCTACGGCACGGCCCGCACGGCGCCCATCGCGGAGGACCACCCGCTCCAGCCGCAGTCCCCGTACTCCGCCTCGAAGATCGGCGCGGACATGATGGCTCTCTCCTTCCACCACGCCTTCGAACTGCCGGTGACGGTGGTGCGCCCCTTCAACACCTACGGCCCGCGCCAGTCGGCGCGCGCGGTGATCCCGACGATCCTGGCCCAGCTGCACGCGGGCGCCCGCGAGGTCCGCCTCGGCTCCCTGTCCCCCACCCGGGACTTCACGTACGTGACGGACACGGCCGAGGGCTTCCTCGCGGTGGCGGAGTGCGACCGGGCGCTGGGCGAGGTGGTCAACCTCGGCTCCGGCCAGGAGATATCCGTCGGCGACCTGGCGCAGGCGCTGATCACGGCCTCGGGCCGGGACGCGGAGGTGGTCGTGGACCCGTCCCGGCTGCGCCCCTCGGGCAGTGAGGTCCAGCGCCTCCTCTCGGACAACTCCCGCGCCCGCGCATGGGCGGGCTGGAAGCCCGAGGTCTCCCTGCCGGAGGGCCTGCGCCGCACTTCCGACTGGATCGCGGCGAACCCGCACCTCTTCGCACCGGACCGCTACCAGGTCTAGTGCCGCGCGCCTCCCGTCCCGGGGGGGGGGGCGCGCCCCGCCCCCGCGGCCCGGCCCCGCGCCCGGGCGGCGGCGCCCCCCCCCCCCCCCCCCCCCCCCCCCCCCCCCCCACCCCCCCCCCCCCCCCCCCCCCCC
>NZ_JBGWAB010000060.1:0-43981 GCF_041862025.1 Streptomyces sp. AB3(2024) | reverse complement strand
CCCCCCCCCCCCCCCCCCCCCCCCCCCCCCCCCCCCCCCCCCCCCCCCCCCCCCCCCCCCCCCCCGCGGCCGCCCCCCCGCCGAGGTTCTTCGGGACCTACCAGGCGACGGGGCCGTCCTCGTCGAAGAAGCCGCCGGTGGGGCCGTTCTCGTCGAGGGTGGCCAGGTGGACGACGATGCGGGCGCCCTCCTCGACGGTGCGGGTGCCCTGATGTCCGTTGAGGTCGGTGGCCACGTACCCGGGTGTGGCGGAGTTGATCTTCAGGGGGGTGCCGGCGAACTCGCGTGCGTAGTGCAGGGTGAGTGAGTTGAGCGCCGCCTTGGAGGAGTTGTAGGCGAGCAGCTGCCGGTGTGGTGATGACAGGTCGGCGGCCTTGGCGAGGGAGCCGAGGCGGCTGGAGAGGTTGACCACACGGCCCGCGGGCGATGCGCGCAGCAGGGGCAGCAGGGCGTGCGTGGTGGTGATGACGCCGAAGACGTTCGTCGCGTAGATGTCGCGGGCGAGACCTGCCGTCGTGGCGCTGGGTTCGATGTCGTCCTCGACGATGCCGGCGTTGTTGACCAGGACGTCCAGGCGCCCGAAGTCCTCCTCGACGGCCGCGGCGGCCGCCCGGACGGTGGCTTCGTCGGTGACGTCGAGGTGCACGAAGCGGGCGTCGATGCCGTGGTGGCGCAGTTCGTCCGCGGTTTTCTCGCCGCGGGCCGCGTCACGGGCGCCGATCAGCACGGTCATGCCCATCCGGCCCAACTGGCGTGCGGTTTCCCGGCCCAGGCCCTTGTTGGCACCGGTGATCAGGGCGTACCGGCGGTCCGGCTTCGTCATGGGGGTCCTTCCTGCTTCCTGTCGCATGGCGGAGGGGGGGGCGCGCCGGTTCGCCCCCCCCCCCGCGAGGTGGTCCGGTCAGTAGATGCCCAACACCCCGCAGGGGCCGGCGAAGCCCTTGCGGTGTTTGATCAGTCCGACGAGGACGGTGGCCCCGAAGTCGGGCACGGTGTCGAGGTTGGCGATGTTCTCGACGCCGTAGCGCATGTCGCCGAGGATGATGCGGTGTGCGCCGGGGTCGTCGATCTGCAGGTTCTTCGAGGCGTCGAGGCTGGGGGTGTCGGTGCCGGCGGCGACGATCGAACGCTCGCGCACGAGGAACTCGGCGGCGTCGAAGCCCAGGCCGGGGAAGTGCGGAACGCCGTCGGCGTCCCGGTTGATGTAGGCCCCCGGTGTGTTGATCCGGTCGCACCAGCCCGAGTCCATGACGACCAGGGCGCCGTCGGGGATCCGGCCGTGGCGGCTCTCGTACGCCAGGATGTCGTCGGCGGTCAGGGTGGCGTCGTGGTCCTTGGCGACGCGTTCGCCGATGCGGATGACGCAGAGCGGGGCGATCAAGCGGTCGATGGGGATCTCGTCGGTGTAGATGGGCCCGTCCACGAGGTGTGCGGGGCCGTCCACGTGGGTTCCGGTGTGCTCGTCGATCTCCAGCTTGTTGGCGTTGAACCCTTCGTCCGCGATGTGGGCGAAGTGGTCGATGTTGGGCTTGAGGACGATCGGTTCCAGTACGGGGAAATCGTTGCCGAAGGTGTGCGTGAGGTCGCTGACCCGGCTGCCCCGGATCAGCGGGGCCGGCGCGCGCGCGGGGCGCGGGGCCTCCCGGGCCTCGGCGGTCGTGGCGGTTTCGGTGTCCGTGCCGGGATGACCGCCGCAGTGGTGGCCGTCCTGTCCGTGGACGAGCTTCATGACGTCGGGACTGCACATGGAGTCCTCCTCTGTGGTCTGCGGGCCGGTCGGGTCCGGCCGGGGGGGCTCAGGTGCTGGTCGGGTCGATGACGCGGGTGCCGCGGATGAGCCAGGTGGGGCCTTCGGCGATGTCGCCGATCCGCTCGAAGAAACGGGCGAAGTGGGGGCCGGCCATGTGCTTGTCGAACGAGGCCGCGTCGTCGTAGACCTCGTCGAGGTAGAAGCGGTTGGGGTCGTTCTCGTCGACGACGAGCTCGAAGCGCTGGGTGAACGGTTCGTCCACGGCCGACTCGCGGGCGTCCTCGTGGCTGGCCGCGATGAACTCCTCGTGGTGCTCGGGCAGGACGTCGAAGGCAACGGCGACGTGGTACACGGGATCTCCTGGTGGTGGGTACGGGGCACGCCTCGGCCGCCTCACCGCAGTGGCGGCGGGGCGAGGCGTCGCGGGGGATGTGGGTGTGTGTGGGGGGGTGGGGGTGTGTTCGCCGGGGGGGGCGGTCAGTCGACGAGTGCGGGATTCGGGGCGGGGGCGGGGGTGGCGGCCGGCTGCTGCGCCGTGCGGCGGGGGCGCACGAAGCGGTTGCGGCTGGAGCACAGGCCGAAGACCAGCTCGGGCAGGGTGAAGACGGCGAGGAGGACCAGCGAGACGGTCCAGCTGTCGGTGGCGCCGTGCAGGAGGCCGAGCAGCAGCGGGCCGGCGATGCCGCCGACCAGGTAGCCGATGGTCTGCACCATGCCGGACAGCTGCGCGGCGGTCTGCGGGTTCTCGGAGCGCAGACCGATGAAGGTCAGGGCCATCGCGTGGCCGGCGCCGAGCGTCAGGCCCAGGAGGGCGACCCACAGGACGGCGGCCCCCGGGAGGAACAGCAGGCCGAGGAGGCTCGCCGCGCCCGCGACGGCGATGACGGTCACGATGGGGGCGGTTCCGCTGCGCCCGACCAGCACCGGAGCGACCAGGGCGCCCGGCACGCTGATGAGCATGGCCAGGGACAGCATGGCGCCGGCCGAGGAGTTGCTGTAGCCGAAGTCGACCAGGACGGTCGGCAGCCAGCCCAGGGCCGTGAAGTAGGCCAGGGCGCGCAGGGCGAGGTAGCCGGTGACCTGCCAGGCCATGGCGTCGCCGAGCAGCGATCCCTTGTCGCCGGTGGGGGCGGCGGTGGCCGCGGGCCGGGAGGACCGCTTGGACAGGGGCAGCCAGACCAGCAGGCCTACGGCGGCGGGAAGGGCCCACAGGGCCAGGGAGTTGCTCCAGCCCCCGACGCTGTCCCGCAGGGGTACCGCGATGCCCGCGGACAGTGCGGCTCCGGCGCTGAGCGCGGCGGTGGCGATGCCGGTGTAGAGCCGGACCCGGTCGGGGAAGGCGCTCTTGATGACCGCGGGCATGAGGACGTTGCCGATGGCGAGGCCCGCTCCCGCGAGCGCGGTGCCCAGGAACATGGCCCAGGCGGCGGTTTCGAGCCGGATCAGGATGCCTGCGATCAGGAGTACGAAGCCCAGCACCAGCGCGACGGGGGTGCCCAGCCGGCGGGAGAGGGCGGGCGAGACGGCGGCGAAGACGCCCAGGCACACCACGGGCAGGGTGGTGAGCAGGCTGACCGCCGAATCGGACAGGTTCAAGGACCCCTGGATGTCGTTGAGTACGGGGGATACGGCGCCGAGCGCCGGTCGTAAGTTCAGTGCCAGTAAGAACAGGCCCACGGTGATCGCCATGGTGCTGGGGCGGCCGTTTGAACTGTGGTCGGACACAGTTCTCCTCCTGCTTGAGAGTTGCGTGATTGCGCATGGTCGGATGACTTCAACAGAGCATAAGACATCTTATGCCTGTTCGCCATAGGCTATCCACTCGACAGCTGATACTCCGGTGAGTGGGGCCCGTGCCGCCCGTGCGGCTGGGCCTCGCCCAGCAGCCGTTCGGCGAGGGACCGTTCGACGGCCCGGCGCAGACGCTCCCGCCTGCGCCGGGCGACGTACCGTTCGATCAGCCTGATGAGCTCGGGGTCGTGTGCGACGGACGCCGTCGCGGTGGGGTGCTCGGCCACGGCTCAGACCACCGCCGTGAGTTCCTGGCTCCGGGGCCGCGCGAAGGCGGTGGGCGCCCACCGGGTCAGCACCACCCCCACCGTCATCCCGCCGCCGAAGCCGGCCATCAGTACGGTCTCCCCGTCGGCGAACTCCCCGCGCCGGTGTGCCGCGTCGAGCGTGATGGGCACCGAAGCGGAGCCGGTGTTGCCGTACTCCTCCATGGCGAGGTGCATGGTCGCCCGGGGCAGCCCCAGCTCGGGCCATACCTCGCCGAGCATGACGCCGTTGGCCTGGTGCGGTACGAAGTGCCGGACCTGCTCGCGCTCCACCCCGGCCCGGTCGAGCAGTTCGTGCAGGGCCGACGGCAGGTTGTCCTGCACGAACGAGCGCACCCCGCGGCCGTCCATGCGGAAGAAGTGGGCCCCCTCGCTCAGCGTGCGGTCGTTCGCCGGCATGCGGCTGCCACCGGCCGGAACGCTGATCAGCCGGTACTGGTCGCCACGGCTGAGCAGACTGGTCTCCGTGATGCCGCGGCCCTCGGGCACCGCGCCGAGCAGCACCGCGCCCGCGCCGTCGCCGAAGAGGATGGCGGTCTTGCTGTCGGAGTAGTCCAGGATGCGCGAGTAGATGTCCGCGCCGATGACCAGGGCGTAGCGGCCCTCCTCCGCGGCGCGCAGGAGCCGCTCGGCGACGGTCGTGGCGTAGACGAAGCCGCTGCACACGGCGTTGATGTCGAAGGCGGCGGCGTTCACCGCGCCGATGAGGTGCTGCACGATGCTCGCGGTCGCGGGCTGTGGATGGTCGGGCGTGGAGGTCGCGAGCACGATGTACGCGACGTCCTGCGGCTCCACGCCCGCCTGCTCCAGCGCCGCGAGGGCGGCGCGGGCCGCGAGGTCCGAGGTGGCGTCGCGGTCGTCGGCCCGGCGCCTCTCACGGATGCCGGTCTTGCGGACGATCCATTCGTCGCTCACCCCCGCTCCGCGCGCGATCTCCTCGTTGCCGACCACGGTGTCGGGCAGGTACGAGCCGGTGGACACGATTCCGATGCGGGTCATTGGGTCACTCCCCCTGTTCCGGACGGACCGCCGGGTGCGGCCCGCTGGTGGCGCCGGGCCCTGGCGAGGGGCCCGGCCGTTGTCATCGCCGCGCCGGTCCGGGCAGCAGACGTCCCCATCCCGGCGCGGAAGCGTGCACCGCGAGCTCCGGGTCGTAGCCGACGACCACAGGATGGCCGACCGCCCTGAGCATCGGCAGGTCGCTGCCGTGGTCGCCGTACGCCCAGCTGCCGGCGAGGTCCAGCCCGGCGAGCGGTGCGGTCAGGCGGACGGCGCGCCCCTTGGTCTCGCCGATCATCGGGGCCAGCACATCTCCGGTGAGCTCGCCCCGGCGGATCACGGGACGGGTGGCCAGGACGGCCGAGGCGCCCACGTCCGCCGCGATGGGGTCGAGCGGGCCGAAGAAGGATCCTGATACCAGGACCACGTCCCGTCCGGCCTTGCGGTGGGCGGCCAGGGCCTCTTCGACCTCGGGCACGTAGAGGCCCTCGGCCAGCTCCCGCCACTCGGTGGCGAACCAGCGGCGCCCCTCGTCCGCCAGCCGTCTCGCGCTCTCGCCGCGCAGCAGGCGGTAGTAGCGGCGGTTGACGTCCGCGCGTGCGGCGCCGCGCAGCGCGGCCTGCCGCAGTTCGCCCGTCAGCCGCTCGAAGGTGGCCGGCGGCTCCCCCCGCCCGCGCAGGTAGAACTCCAGGAAGCGGAACATGCTCTTGACGCGGATCAGCGTCTCGTCCACGTCGGAGAACGCCGCGGTCCGTGTGGTGCTGGTCATCTCGGCCCCTTCGTCGGCGCAGCGCGGGTCATGCCGTCATGCGGGTGAGCGTGAAGGCGAAGGTGCACAGCACCTCTCCCTTCTGCGTCGCCTCGACGCCGACCCGCAGGTCCTCGGGTCGCTGCTCCTCCTCGTCGACGGCGGCCAGGACGCCGCCGAGGGTGTAGTCGACGGGGGCCTCGGCCGGGTGGTGGCCACGGCCGGAGCTGCCCACGACGGCGCTCAGCACGGTGTCGTCCTCCAGCTCCCCGAAACGGGTGAACCGCACGTCGAGCGCGGTGAGCAGGGTCTTGGAGGCGGAGAGCCCGCGGACTTCGAGCGCGGCGAACAGGGCGAGCTGCCGGGCGCCCTCGGCGATCACCATGCCGGGCAGGTGGTCCTGCGGGTGGTCGAAGAGGCTGGCGTGCCGGGCCGGGATGCGCAGCAGCGCCTGCGCGCTCTCACCGACGACGACGCCGTCCAGCAGGACGACGTTGTCGGGGTTGGCGCGGCCCACCAGGTGCGGGGCCATGGGCGCGCCGGGGGTGACGGCCGGGTACGAGGCGGAGGACGGCAGGGCCATTCCGTCACGGTTGTTCAGCCGCAGGGTGAGGTAGCCGTTGGGGTCCTTGAACCGCAGTCCGACGGACGCGGTGCCGAAGACGGCGCCGCCGCCGGACAGGGTGATCTCGTAGTCGAGGCCGGTGACCCGGCCCTCGCGTTCCATGCGCTTGACGATGCGTACGTGCATGGCGAGGCGGAACGGCGCGGTGCCGACGAACACCAGCTCGGGGCGTTCGATACGCAGGCCCAGGTGGGTGAGGATGAACTTGTTGTCGGCCGGTACGCCGAAGAAGCGGTGGGCGCCCGCGAGGGTGGCCTGGCGGCACGCTTCGAGTATCAGCAGGGGATCGTGGTGGGCGGGGCGGAGCAGGTGGTCGCCGTAGTAGGCGTGCGAGCGGGGCAGCTGCGCCGCCGCCGCGTATCTGGTGTCACCCAGTGGCTGCAGGTCCGTCAGGAACACCTCTCCCAGGGCGTCCCGGTGGACGAGGAGGCGGTCGACGGTACGGGCGTAGTCGAGTTCCGGGAGCGCCTCGGTGGCGACCTCGGTGGCAATGGTCATGGTGGTGGCCTGGCTTTCTGTTCGCGGTGAGGGTTCCTGCTCACTGTCGGTGCACGGACCGACGCGGGCGCGGGGCACAGCGGGTGGAGGGACGACACGACGGGTCGTCCCTCCACGGCTGCGCAGTTGTCGCCCGCGCAGCGCGCCAGGTGGTGGTGATCAGGCCGGGTAGACGTCGCCCGGCTGCTTGCGGTCGGCGCCGACGGTGCCGATGTGCCAGTACGGGTAGGGGGCGACGGTCTCGCTGACCTTGTCGAGGCGGGCGAGTTCGTCCTCGCTGAGCGTCCACTCCATCGCCCGGAGGTTGTCGGCGAGCTGGTGCGGCTTGGTCGCGCCGATGACGGCCGAGGTGATGCCGGGCTTGGCGAGCACCCAGTTGATGGCGACCTGCGCGACGGTGGCGCCGCGCTCCTCGGCGACCTGCGCCATGGTGTCGACGATGTCGTAGGCCTGGTCCTCGTCGGTCAGCGGAGCCGATTCGGCGGGGGTGCGCTGGGACAGACGGCTGCCCTCGGGACGGCCCTCGCCGCGGCGGTACTTGCCCGTCAGGAACCCGCCGGCCAGCGGGGACCAGGCGGTGATGCCGACGTTCTGGTCGACGGCGAGCGGCACGATCTCCCGTTCGAGGTCGCGGGCGGCGATGTTGTAGTAGCCCTGGTAGCAGACGAAGCGGCTGAGGTTGCGGCGGTCGGAGACCGAAAGGGCCTTCATGAGCTGCCAGCCGGCGAAGTTGGAGACGCCGATGTAGCGGATCTTGCCCGAGCGGATCAGGTCGTCGAGGACGCGCAGCGTCTCGTCGAGCGAGGTGCGCGGGTCGAAGCCGTGGATGTGGTAGAGGTCGATGTAGTCGGTGTTCAGGCGCCGGAGGCTGTTCTCGACGGCCGCGTAGAGGTGGTGGCGCGTGGCGCCGATGTCGTTCGGGTCGTCCGTGATGCGCCAGCGGCCCTTGGTCCCGATGATGACGCGGTCGCGGACCTTGCCGAGGGTGCGGCCGAAGAACTCCTCGCCCATGCCGTTCTTGTAGACGTCGGCGGTGTCGAAGAAGTTGATGCCGGCGTCGAGGGCCTGGCTCATCATCTGCTCGACGTTCCCGTCCTGGACTGTGCCGAACTCCGACCAGTTGCGGTCGGCGGCGCCCAGGAAGGAGGCCCCGCCGCCGAACGTCATGGCGCCGAAGCACAGCTCCGACACGGACAGTCCGGTGTCGCCCAGGTAGCGGTATCGCATCTTCATCCTGCTTTCGGTCGATGGGTGTTCGGGTGCGGGGGGGGGGTGACCGGGAGGGGGGTGCCCGGGAGGGGGGAGGGAGCGCCTGGGTAACGGGGGATCGCCAGGCGCTCCCGATCGGTGGGGACGCCGTGTCGAGCGGCGTCGGCGAGGTGTCCGCTTCAATGGCCCGTTCCTCTCGCCAGGCCTCGAAGCGGCATGTAAGGTTTCGAAGAAACATAAGAGATTTGATGGTTGTCGTCAATGAGAGGCGGAACAGATATGCCGAGCACCTCAGAACCGGCGCGGACGGCCGTGGCGCCCGAGCCCTGCGACGTGCTCGTCGTGGGGGCGGGGCCGACCGGGATGACGGCGGCGTGCGAACTGCTGCGCAGGGGCGTACGCGTGCGCATCATCGACCGCGCGACGGAGCCCTCGCCCTTCCCCAAGGCCCTGCTGGTGTGGCCGCGCAGCATCGACCTCTTCGAGGACCTCGGCGTCCTCGGCGAGCTGCGCGAGGCGGGCATCCAGATCAACACCTTCAGCTACTTCTCCGAGCGCCGGCGCCTGGCCGGGTTCGACTTCCCGCAGCACCTCAGCCCCGTGTGCCTGCCGCAGAACGAGACCGAGCGGATCCTGCGCGACCGGCTGGCGAGCCTGGGCGGCAAGGTGGAACGGGGGGTGCGGCTGCTCACGCTGGAGGGCGTCGACTTCTCCGGCCGCATCGACGCGACCGCCGACGTCACGGCCGTGCTCGAACACGGCGACGGCCGCATCGAGCGCACCCGCGTCCCGTTCGTCGTGGGCACCGACGGCGCGGGCAGCGCGGTGCGGGGCCAACTCGGCGGCGGGTTCACCGGCAGTACGTACGAGAGCGCCTTCGCCCTCGTCGACGCCCGCATCGAGGGGTTCCTGCCGCCGGACCAGGCCCTGTACTACCAGTCGTCGGCCGGCGCGCTGGTCATCGTGGCCCTGCCGGGCGGTGTCTTCCGGTTCTTCTCCAGCCTGCCCGCGGGCGAGAAGGTCAGCGTCGAGCGCATGCAGAAGATCGTGGACGAACGCGGGCCGCGCGGCGTGCGGCTGACCGAGCCGGTATGGGTCAGCGAATTCCGCATCCACGCCCGCCACGCCACCGAGTTCCAGCTGGGACGGGTCTTCATCGCGGGGGACGCGGCGCACGTCCACAGCCCCGCCGGCGGGCAGGGGCTCAACACGGGGATCCAGGACGCCCACAACCTGGCGTGGAAGATCGCGGCGGTGCTCCACGGTCAGGCTCCCTCCGACGTGCTGCTCACCTACGGGCCCGAACGAGCCGCCGTGGCACGTCGGGTGGTGCGGGACACCGACATCCAGACCCGCGGGTGGATGGTGCAGAAGCCCGCCGCGGTCGCCGCCCGGGACGTCGCCTTCCGCATGGCCGAGCGGAGCGGGCTGTTCGGGCTCTACGCGCCGGTCATGGCGGGCCGCCGGCTGGCCTATCCCGCCACGCGCGAGACCCAGGTGCCCTCCGGGCGTCCGCCGTGCCGGTTCCGCTCGAAGCTGCCCGGCGGCCTGGTCGTCGGCGCGGTCTTCCCGCGCGAGCTGGCCCTGCCGCACCGGATCGCCGGCCCCGGCGAACAGCCCGCCGGCTGGAGCCTGGTGGTGACCTGCGCGGGCGACGGGGCGGCCTGGCGCGCGCAGACCCGCGCGCTCGCCGCGCCGTGGCCGCAGGTGCGGGCCGTCGACGTGTCGGCGGGATCCGCCCGCCCCTCGACGGGCTGCGGCCGGCAGGGCTACTACCTCGTGCGGCCCGACGGGCACATAGCCGCCCACGGTCACGCCGGCGACTCGGACCGGCTGTACGCCGAACTGACCCGGTGGCTCGGCCCGGTGGCCCGCGCCACCCGCTGACGCCGGGACGCGAAAGCGTCATGGGGGGTGCGGCCCGACGGCCGCACCCCCCATGACGTGTCATCAGGCCGTCACATGTGATCAGGCCGTGGCCGTCTGCGCGACGGCGACCGGGCCGAGCGAGAGCTCGCCGGTGGTCAGCAGGTCCAGCAGCTGCGCGAGGCCGCGGTCCTCCGGGGTGGCCGTACGGAAGACGAAATGACGCAGGCCGGCCTGCTCGGGGCCGCCGAAGAACCGGAAGAAGCCGATGTCAACATGGCGCGCGGCGAAGCTCTCGTAGAGGTAGACCGTGCCTCCGTCGGCCGTCAAACCGCGCCCGGCGGCCGTCCGGCCCGCCTCGGCCGCCTCGTAGACGATGTCGAAGGAGCCGGTGACCCCGGCCGGGTCCGCCGTCGCCCGCGCCGCGCCCAGCTCCGCGGCCTCGGCTGCCTGGCCGGCGTCGGCCACCAGCGCCGTGACGTCGGCGCCCAGCGCGGCGAGCAGTTCCACCAGCAGCCGCCCGATGCCGGCCCCGGCGCCGGTCACCAGGACGGACCGGCCGCTGACGGATCCCGCGCTGCGCACCAGGCGCAGCGCCGTCAGGACCGCCACGCGCAGTGCCGCCGCCTGCTCGAAGCTCACGTGGTCGGGCAGGACGGTGGCGTATTCGGTGGGCAGCGCCATGCAGGACGACCACTCGGTGCTCGTGGCCACGGCCACGACCCGGTCCCCCGGCTTGGGGCTGAAGCCCTCGGGGGCCGCGCGCAGTACGACGCCGGCGACGTCCCAGCCGCGCAGCCAGCCCTCGGGCAGCGGCTCGGCCTTGATCATCTCGTCGATTTCGGGAGCCACCGCGCGCACCGCGACGAGGATTTCGTCGTCCGCCTGGGCCGTGACCGTGTCCTGCATGGAGGTGAGCTGATCGGGCATGACAATTCCTCTCATCGGTGTGACGTTTCCTTGTTGGCGCCGTGCGGCACGTCAGCGCTCCTCTGTGGTCAGGACGGATGTGCCGGTGAGCCCGTGCACGGCGACCACTTCGAACTCGTCCGGCTGGTCGAGGACGCACGCCGCGAGGGCGAGATGGTTCTCGACCACCCGGAACCTGATCCAGGCGTTGCTGTGGTGGTCCTCGGGGACGCCGGGGGCGAGACGCACGCGCAGTTGGATCCGCTCTTCGGGGGTGACGGCGACCTGGGCCGCCGTGACCTCGTCGAGGGCGGTGGCCACGTCGACGAGTTCACGGGCGGACAGGGTGTGTCCGTGGAAGCGGAAGAGCGGCGGGCGGGTACCGAGGACCCGCAGGGCCGGTCCCGGCCTGCCGCACGCGCAGTGCGCGAACTCGCCGCGCTCCTGGGTGTCGTAGCGGATGAGCGCCGGGGTCCGCGAGGGCGTGAGGGTCGTGACGAGCAACCGCCCGTCCACCGCTTCGACGTGCTGGTGGGGCAGCGGGTGGTAGATGCCGGCCAGGCAGAGCGGGCCGCGCTGCCCGATCACCCAGGCCGTGGGGGTGCCGTACAGCCGCCACACCGCGGTGTAGGGGAAGTGGGCGGCGAGCAGGCCGTCGTCGGTGGTGTCGTGGGCGGCGCCGCCCAGCATCAGGGTGCGCAGCCACGGGAGCGGCCGTCCGGCCACGCTGGCCCGCAGCAGCCGGGAAACGGCCTGCGGGGGCGCTGCGATGGCGGTGACGTGGTGGCGGGCGAGGAAGCGGAGCCAGTCGTCTTCGGCGCCCTGGGGCAAGGGACCCAGCGGCAGGACGGTGGCGCCGGACTCGGTGGCGAAGCGGTTGAAGAAGTAGTGGTCGGGCTGCATCCTCCCCGCGGGGTGCAGGTTCGCGACGACGTCGGCGGTGTGGAGCGGGTTCCAGGCGCTACGGATCTCGGAGGCGAACATCTGCTCCGGCAGCAGGGTCAGGTCCGGGGTGTCGAGCGTGCCGCCGTGTGCCCACAGCAGCCCCTCACCCGTGTTGAGCGCGAGGGCCTCGGCGGTCGCCGTGGCCAGTTCGCCCGGAGTGAGTACGGGGAGGTCGGCGAGGGCGAAGGTGCGCCGCCCGAGCTCCCGTTCGTACTTGGCGGCGAGTGACGGGAGGCGGGCCGCCTGGTGCAGCAGCCCCTCCAGTACGGGGGCCGGCGCGCCGGTCCCCGGTCCCCGTGGACCAGCGGTGCCCTCGCCGAGGCGCTCCGGCGCACTCGGCAAAGGCGCTGGTCGGTGTACGTACGAAACCATCCGAGGTCCCCCTCCTCGTTCCTGTGGTCGGCCGGTGCAGGGCTGGTGGCCGGTACAGCACCCGCCAGTTTATTGCCCTGCGATCCATGTTACGACCGGCGTGCTTTCTTGGTCTGGAGTACGAGTTTTTACCATAGACCAGTTTCTGCGCGCTGCCCATGGTCGTTCTTCCCCCTTTCAACGACGGGATTGTGACGATCAATCACCTCGAATCCGCATCACGCCTGGTGGGCGACGCGCCGGCGGCCCGGGCGGCATCGGGTGACATCGGGCGGAGCCTTTCAAGCCAAAGGTGAACTTTCAGCCCATCATTGTCCTGGGGTCCAGACTTGAACTACGATCTCGCGCGGCGCTGCCGGGGGGCAGCGCCCTGACGCGGTCCCACCGCGTCACCGCAGACAGGGGGGTTCTCATGAGTGCACGCACCGGGGAGACAGTGATCGCGGTGGTAGGAATGGGGTGCAGATTTCCGCAGGCCCGCGGCATAGAGGAGTTCTGGGACAACCTGATCGCGAACAGGGACTGCATCACGCCCGTACCGCCCGAACGCTTCGACATCACGCCCTACGTCGCCGAGCGGTCCGGCACGCCGGGCCGCACCGTCAGCCGTTTCGGCGGCTTCCTGGACGACCCCTTCCTCTTCGACGCCGGCTTCTTCGGGATCTCGCCGGCGGAGGCCGCCAGTGTCGACCCGCAGCACCGGCTGCTGCTTCCGGTGGTCCGCGAAGCGCTCGAAGACGCCGGCATACGCCCGTCCACGCTCGCCGGCTCCGCCACCGGCGTGTACATCGGACAGGCCACCGCGGACTACGGCCGCCACAGCACCGTCGACGGCAACAGCCTGCGCGAGGCGGCCGGCAGCTACTTCCGTGCCATGGCCTCGGGACGCCTGTCCTACGACCTGGACCTGCGCGGGCCCAGCATGATGGTCGACACGGCCTGCTCGTCTTCCCTGGTGGCCGTCCACATGGCCCGCCAGAGCCTGCTGAGCGGCGAGACGGACCTGGCCATCGCGGGCGGTGTCAACATCATCCTCTCGCCCCTGGACGCGATCGCCTTCTCCCAGGCGGCCATGCTGTCGCCCGACGGCCGCTGCAAGTTCGGGGACACCGGCGCGGACGGCTTCGTCCGCAGCGAGGGCATCGGCGTCGTCGTCCTCAGCCGTCTCGAAGACGCCGAGCGGGCCGGCCACCCCGTACTCGCCCTGCTGCCGGGCAGTGCCGTGACCAACGACGGGCGCAGCAGCGGATCGCTGATCAAACCGGCGGTCGCGGGCCAGGACGACATGGTCCGCAGGGCGTGGCGGGACGCGGGCGTCGAGCCCTCCGACCTCGACTACGTGGAGGCCCACGGCACGGGCACGCCCGTGGGCGACGCCGTCGAGCTGCAGGTCCTGGCCGCGGCCGCGCGCGAACGGGGGCCGCGGTGGGGGCCGCTGAGGTGCGGATCCGTGAAGTCGAACATCGGGCACGCCGAAGCGGCGGCCGGCGTCGCCGGTCTCATCAAGGCCGTCCTCGTCGCCCGGCACGGCATCATCCCCGCCTCCCTGCACCTGACGGATCCCCAGCCCCTGCTCACGGACGGGGCGAACCGGCTGCACCTGGTGACCGGGAACGAGCGCCTGGAGACCGACGGCCGCGCCGCCGTCGTGGGCGTCAGCTCCTTCGGCCTGTCCGGAACCAACGCGCACGTCGTGGTCACCGAGCCCGAACGCCCGCCCCTTCAGCCCGAACACGGCCCCACGGAACTGCCCGAGGGCAGGCCCGCCCATCTGCTCGTGCTCAGCGCCCGCTCCGAGCAGGCCCTGCGCCGGCTCGCCGGGGCCTGGGCCGATCACCTCTCCCCCGGCGGGGCCGGCAGCGCGCTGCCGCTGTGGGACCTGTGCGCCACGGCCGCGCTGCACCGTGACGCCCATCCCCTCCGGCTGTGGGCGACCGGCGCCGATCACGCCGAACTGGCCGCCGCACTGGCCGACGTGGCCGCCGGCCGGGTCACGGAGCGAGCCGGTACCGGTGACGCCGGCTTCGGCACGGACAAGCGCACCGTCTTCGTCTTCCCCGGGCAGGGTTCGCAGTGGCCGGGAATGGGCCGGTCACTCATGGCCACCACCCCCGCCTTCGCGCGCGCGTTCCGGGACTGCGACGAGGCCGCGCACCGCGAGACGGGCCGCTCGGTGCGCGAGGTACTCGCCTCGGCGACCCGGGAGTTCCCCGATGACGTCGCGGCGGTCCAGCCCGCCCTGTGGGCCATGGAGGTGGCCCTGGCCGCCGCCTGGCGCGACATGGGGGTCGAGCCCGACGTGTGCGTAGGGCACAGCATGGGCGAGAGCGCGGCCGCCGTCGTCACCGGCGCGCTCGGCGTCGCCGACGCCGCGGCCGTCATCTGCCGGCGCAGCGCCCTGATGCAGAGCACCGCGGGGCAGGGCGCGATGCTGTCGGTCGACCTGTCACCCGAGCAGGCCGCGGACGTCGCCGCCCAAGAGGGCGGTGTCTGCGTGGCCGCCGAGAACTCCCCCACCTCGACCGTGCTCGCCGGGGACGCCGCCGCCCTGGAGCGCATCGGGCGCCGACTGGAGCGGGAGGGTGTCTTCCACCGTTCGGTGCGGGTGAACGTGGCCTCCCACTCCCCCGTCATGGACCGGCTGCGCGAGGACCTGCTCGCGCTGCTGGCCGGCATAGCACCCCGCGAGGGCCGGATCCCGCTGCACTCCACCGTCCGCGAATCGATGCTGACGGGGGCGGAACTCGACGCCGCGTACTGGATGGACAACCTGAGGTGCCCGGTCCGCTTCCTCGGCAGCATCCGCCGGCTGGTCAAGGAGGCCGACAGCGTCTTCGTCGAGATGAGCCCGCACCCCCTGCTGCTGACGGCGATCGAGGACACCGCCCTGGAGGCCGGTGGAGCGTCGGCCGTCGTCGCCTCCACGACACGGCGTACCGCCGACGAGGCGCTGACGCTCGCCCGGTCGCTCGGCGCCTTCTTCGCCGCCGGAGGCCGGGTCGACTGGGAGCGCTGGTTCAGGGGAACAGCCCGTCGGGTGAAGCTGCCCGCCTATCCCTGGGACGCGGAGTCACTGCGCCGGACGCCGTCCGCCGACCCCGCCCGGCCCGCGGTCCGCGTCACCCGGATCAGCGCGGACCTGGACGGCGCAGTGGTCCGCTTGCGCGGGCTGGCCCCCGTACCCCCGACGTTCCAACTGGCCGTGCTGCACGAGGCGGTCGCCGACAGCGCCCCCGCCGGCTCCGTCTTACTGGAAGACGTGAAGGTCGGGGACGTGGTCGACGTCCCTGAAGGCGGGGTCCTCACGCTGGATGTGGCGACGGAGTCCGGGGCCGGTCCGCTGCGCGCGGAGGTCCGGACGGCGGGCGACACGTCCCGGACCGGGCTGAGCGCGCGGGTACGCCTCGACGGCGCACCGGCCGCGGGGCAGGGCGCGGGACCGTGGGCGCAGGGGCACCTCGCCGACGCTCTCGGTCGCTGCACCACGCACGTGACACCGGACCGGTTCTTCGCCGCCGTCGCCCGCCGCGGATACGTCCCTGGCCCGGGTCTGCGCACCGTGCGGCACCTGTGGCGCAGGGACGGGGAGGCGGTCGCTCAGCTGGGGCGGCCCTCGACCTCGCCGCACGCGGCCTGGGAAGGCTGCCTGATGGTGCTGCTGGCCGCCGTCCCCGTGTCGCTGCCGGCCGGCAGCACCTACGCCGTGACCTCGTTCGAGCAGGTGCGGTTCCACCGCCCGCTCAGTGACGAGGTCTGGGCGCACGCGCGGTTCGCGCCGGGTCAGGCGGGCCGGGAGGCTCGTGCCGAGGTCGTGGTGAGGGACTTGGAGGGAACGGTTCTCGCCGAATTCCGCGGGATCCGGCTGCACCGTCTCGGAGGCGCGTCCGGCCGCGGCGGGCCATCGCCGGAGCGGGTGCACCGGTCGGCGCGGTGGTTCGGCGACAGCGTGCGCATGCCGATGGGGGCGCTCACACGCGTGGTGGACCGCCTCTCCGCGGCGGGCCGGCAGGCCGATCCCATGCGGCACGCCGATCCGGTGCGGCTGCCGGCGCCGGCGGTCGCCGCCGTCGGGACGTTCCAGGAGCGGACCGGTACTCCGGCGCCGCCGCGGGCCGCGGTTGCGAGCGGCGGGGCGGCGGACGCCGGGGAGGTGTTCCTGAACGCGGCAGCCCAGGTTCTGGGCATGCCCCGGGACCGCCTCGACCTGCGCCGCACCCTGGAGGCGTACGGCATCGACTCCGTGACCGCGGCGCAACTGCGAGGGCGCGTACGACGTGAAACGGGCCGGGACATCGCGCTGCTCCGGCTGCTCGGCGGGGAGACTCTCCGGAGTCTGGCGACCGAGGTGTCCGCGGCGCGGTCCGTGGGCTGACCGGCCCCGGAAAACAGGCCGGTGGGAGCGGTGCCGGCCGGACGCCAGCGCTCCCGTTCACCGATTCCGGACAGGACACAAAAATGTACTATTGTTCATTCATGGATCTTGGTACAAGTGGATGGGACGGCCCGTGCGGGCACCCCGTCACGCCCTAGGTCGAATGAACCCGCTCCCCGTTCACAACACGGGCGGCGGCAGCCGGGACGAGCCACCCCGCACACCGCGCGCGACAGGAGTACGCATGGGAGACACACCGGCCACCACCGCGACGGAACCGCAGGGCCGTCGCGAACGCAACAAACTGCGTGTCAAGAACCGGATCTACGAGGCCGCGCTGGTCCTCTTCACGCAGCAGGGGTACGACCAGACCACGGTCGACGAGATCACCGAGCGGGCCGATGTGGCGCGCGGCACCTTCTTCAACCACTTCCAGCGCAAGGAAGACCTCATCGCCGAATGGGGGCAGGAGCGGAGGGAGTTGCTGCGTGAGGGCCTGGAGGCGGAAGGGCTCACCAGCTCCGAGGACAAGGCCACCCGGCAGGTCCTGTCCCGGTGCATGAGCATCCTCGCGGACATCAGCCTGCGGAACCCGGCCCAGACCAAGGCGATGCTGACCGCCTGGGTGCGTGCCGGGTTCCCGCTCCACGAGCACCCGTACGCGGCCCACATGTTCAGCGAGTTCATCAGGGCGGGGCGCGAGCGGGGCGACGTACCGCGGGACGTCGACGTCGAGCTGGCGGGCCACATGCTGCGCGACATCTACCTCGGCACGCTCTACCAGTGGACGCGGGGCCCGGAGGACGCGGCGGACCTGGAGGCCTCCTTGCAGGCCGCCTGTACCGCCGTCCTCGACGGGCTGGTGCCGCGCTGCGCCAGCGTGCGGTGACCGCCCCGCCCGGCGCCCGCGACGGGGCGTCGGGCGGGGTGATCACCCGGCGCGCGGGAGTGCCACGGGGCTTCGGTCTCCATGCGGCGGGCGGGGCGGGTGTTCGGGCGTGCGGGCGTTCGGGGAGACGCACGTCAGGGTGGAGGCCGGAGTCCGGGCGGGCCGGGCAGGGGGCGGGAGCGTTGTACGGGGTGTCGGTGTCCCCGTGAAAGAAGGAAGTTCCTGTGACCTCTGTGGCCTCACCCGCTGTCGAGACCCTGCTGCGGCGGACCCTCGGCGAGCGGCGCATCGGGCTCGTGGCATGGCGGTTGCTCGTGTTGCAGATCGCCCATCCCGTCGTCGCCGCCGGCATGGACCGGTACTCCACCTACCGCGCCCACCCCTGGCGGCGGATCGAGCACACCATGGAGAGCGGCAGCCGGCTGTTCTTCGCCGGGCCCGAGGAGCGGCGCCTGGAAGTGGCCCGCCTCCAGCGCACGCACCGGCGCATCCACGGGACCGACGCGGCCAGGCGGGTGTACAGCGCCGAGGATCCCGAGGTCCGCGGCTGGGTGATGGTGACGCTGTACGAGTCCATGACCGCCATGCGCGAACTGTCCGGGGATCCGCTGTCGCCCGCCGAACGCGACGTGCTGTACACGGAGTTCCTCGACGTGTGCGCCGCCCTCGGAATTCCGGGCGAGGTGCTCCCGGCGGGCGCCGCCGATGTCCCGGCGTACGTCGAGCGCACCGTGCGGGAGGTCCTGGAGTACGGCCCCGAAGTCCACGACCTGCTCCACGGGATGCTCCGCAACGCCCCCGCCCCGCGCCGGCTGGGGCGGGCGGCACCCGCGTGGCCGCTGCTGCGGGTGGTGATCGCCCGCGCACTGGCCGCCCTCACGGTCAGCGACCTGCCACCGGCCTGGCACGAGAAGTTCGGGACGTCGCGCGGGCCCGGGGGCGCCACGCTGTCGTGGACGCTGCACCACGGACTGCGCCACGCCATGCGCCTGGCTCCCGATCGGGTGCGCTACCGCCGCCGCTCCGTGAGCGGCGCGCCCGCGCGGGTGGTGGTGCCCAGGGCCCGGAGCGGCGGCGACTCCCGTCCGGCCCGGCTGGAGGCGTTCTTCCGCCAGGTGCTGGACCAGACCGGCAACGGCCGGGTCGACTCCGCCGACCTCCAGGCCATGGTGCACGGCGTGTGCTGGCGGCTCGAACTGCCCGCCGAACGGGAGGACGAGGTCTACGCCGCGTTCGAGGGCTGGTGGCACCAGCTCCGGGAGGCGGCGGACGGCGACGGCGACGGGGGCGTGGACTGCCGCGAGTTCGTGTCCGCGATGCTGGCCGGGGTGGACCGTGACCCGGCGTACCTGGAGAACGGCCTCGTACCGGCGGTGCGGGCGCTGTTCCGGGCCGCCGATGCCGACGGCAGCGGCTGCCTGGGGGCGGACGAGTACCGGCTGCTGTTCGGGGGCCCCCGGGTGCACCCGGCCGAACTCAACGACGGGTTCCGGGAGATGGACGCGGACGGGGACGGACGGGTCGAGGAGGCGGAGTTCGTCGCCGCGTTCTGCGACTTCTTCACCGCCCGGACCGACAGCACCGCCGGAGCGGGCCTGCTCGGCCGGGCGTGAAACGCGGCGGCCGGATCCGCGACCGGGGCGCCGCCGTCGGCGGGCGGGGCCGTACGGCGGCGGGGGCGACGAGGAAGTCGGCGTCGGCCTGGGCCGGGGCGACGCTCAGCGGGGCGGCTCGCACCGCCGGGGAAGGGTCACGGTGCCGGGCCGGTGCTCGAAGGTGTCCATGACCAGCCACTCGTCCAGCTCGGGGTCGTAGAGGTTCTGGACACCGAACTGCAGCACCTGCCAGAAGGTGCCGCGGTCGCCCTCGTCGACGTAGATGTCGCCCAGCGCGAGTGGCAGACGGGGGTGATTACCGGGAGGCAGCTCCGGCAGGACCGCACCCACCCTCCAGTGGTTCACGTGCCGTTGCGGGGTGCGCCGCAGGGTCTCCGGCCCGACGAACCTGGCGTTCTCGAATACCTTGTTCAGCGCATCCAGGTTGAAGCCCGGGATGCGTGAGCAGGGATGCTCCGTCAGGCCGGGCCATTTGTACGTCAGTGTGTAGAGCGTGTCGTGGTAGATCAGGTTGGTGAACCAGATCGGATACTGCGGGCCGCCCGCGGTCATCTGGCTGTCGCCGCCCCTCCCCTCCCAGGTGAACGGAACCGTGATGTCCAGGTCGCGGACGATCCACTCGCCCTTGCCGCGGAAGTCGCGCGGGAGGCGGGGCGGAGGCGGCGTCGGGGAGGTCTGCGACCGCGCGGCCACCGTCCCGGACGACGGCGCGGTCCCGGTCCGGGGTGCGGCGGCGACCGGGGGCGGAGCCGCCAGGCCGAAGGCGGCCAGTGCGGCGAGAGTGGCCGCCGTGGCCGTCCGGCGTGTGCCTTGCCAACCCATGGGCTCCCTCGGATGTCGTGTCGGGTGCCGTCATGGCGCGAGGACGATCACGGCGATACTGGGACACCGTCCCCGGAATTGGACATTCCGAAACCGCCGGCTGCCGAGCTGCCATCCGGGTGGCGGCCGGGTCGAGGCCGGCCCGGCGCCCCGAGCGCGACGGCGCGGTCGAACCGCGCGACCGTGGACGGCAGCGGACGGCAGCGGCTTCGACCGCCCTTCGGCGGGTCGCCGCGCCTCCGGGTCGCCCCTGTGGGCGGTGGGCGGGCTCGTGTCCGGGTCCTCGGCCGTCGGCCGATCGTCGACAATCGCATGGGTGCGGCGGGGCCTTGGCATCGCGCACCGACATTTCGATCCACGAGGGCGGGCCATGTCGGGGAACACGAGCGGGCGGGAGTTGCGGGACAGGACGTATCTGGCGCTGCTGCCCTGGACCCGCGTACCCATGGGTGATCTGCACGCACGCTGCGCGGAGGCGGTGACCGCGGCGCTCGCCGTGCTGTGGGACGGCTGCGACGACGCGCTTCTCGACGCGCCGGCCGGCGACGGGCAGATCCACGCGATCGTTGCCGCTCAGAAGGCGTACGGGCTCGGATGGCGCGACGCGGTGCTCGGCGATGTCACGGCGGATGCGCGGGCCGCCCGTCTGGGCGACGGCCCGGGCGGCCTGTGGGCACCGGCCGAGCGCTGGAACCGTGGCCGGGGGCGGGCGTTCCGGCCCACCCTTCGCCGCAATCTGGAATTCTTCGCGATGCATCCCTGGGCCGGGGAGTTGGAGCGGCTGCGGGCCGTGCGGTGCGCCGTCGAAGCCGCTTCGGCCGATCCCCGCACCACGCTGACCCTGCTCTTGCGCACGGCTTGGACGGACAAGGCCACCGAACGGCGGGGCTGGGGTGACGCCGAATGGTGGCAGTACCTGGATGTCGAGGCCCTGGCGGCCTGGGCGGTGGTCGCCCTGGGCCTGCCCGTGGAAGACCCCGCCGGCGCGGGAACGGCCGTCGAGGAAGCCGCCGAGGCGGTGAGCCCGTTCGACTGGACCCGGACGGGCGCGGGGCTGCCGGACGGTTTCCTCGACGCCGCGTTCGCCGCGCTGGACCTGTGACGCCGGCAGGGCCCGGCGATGTCGCGGGCCGTCCGGGACCGGTGCACGACGGCAGGCTCGGCCGAAGGAACCCCCGGGCCGTGCGCCGGCGGCCCTCCATGCCGACGGGCGGTCCTCCCAGGGGCGAACCCGTCCGACGACGCGGGGCCGGTCGTCCTCGGGAGCCCGCAGCGCGGCGAGTAGGCCCTGTTCTCGTATAGCTACGGCGAGGGGACAAGTACCTCAGCGTGACGTCCGCCTTTGCTTCAGTTCGGGGCTCGGGAACCTCTCCGCCGTTCCCAGCTCGACGCGCTCGCCAAGCACGGCATCCCGTCCTGAAGCAATCCACGAGATCCTGGATTCAGGATCTCCTGTACTGTCATGGTGTGCTGACCGTTGCCTCTGACATCGAGGTGCTGGCGCGGTTCGGGCGTGCGCTTGCCGATCCGATCCGCTGCCGCATCCTGCTCGCCCTGTGTGATGCCCCTGCCTATCCGTCCGATCTCGCCGACGCGCTCGGGGTCTCCCGTACGCGGTTGTCGAACCATCTGACGTGCCTGCGCGACTGCGGTCTGGTCGTCACCGTCCCCGACGGCCGCCGCACACGCTACGAACTCGCCGATCCCCGGCTCGGCCACGCGCTGGACGACCTGCGCACCGCGGTGGTGGCCGTGGAGAGCGACAAGGCGTGCGTCGACGCCGAGACCCAGGGGTGCTGCCGATGACCGCGATATCCCTCGGGCCGTCCCCGGCCCGCCGCGACGCGCTGGCCAAGCGGATACGCCTGCTGGTCGCCGCGACGATCACCTACAACGTCATCGAGGCGATCGTCGCCATCACCGCCGGCACGATCGCCTCCTCCACCGCCCTGGTCGGCTTCGGCCTGGACTCCATCGTCGAGGTCTCCTCCGCCGCCGCCGTCGCCTGGCAGTTCTCCGCCCGCGACCACACCGTGCGCGAGGCCCGCGAGAAGAGGGCCCTGCGGATCATCGCCGTCTCGTTCTTCGCCCTTGCCGCCTACGTCACCATCGATGCCGTCCGCGCCCTGACCGGCACCGGCGAGGCCGAACGCTCCATCCCCGGCATCGTGCTCGCCGCCCTGTCCCTGGCCATCATGCCGTTCCTGTCCGCCGCCCAGCGCAAGGCCGGACGCGAACTCGGCTCCGCCTCCGCCGTCGCGGACTCCAAGCAGACCCTGCTCTGCACCTACCTGTCCGCCGTCCTCCTGGTCGGCCTGCTCCTCAACGCCACCCTCGGCTGGTCCTGGGCCGACCCCATCGCCGCCCTCGTCATCGCCGCCGTCGCCGTCAAGGAAGGCCGCGACGCCTGGCAGGGCAAGGGCTGCGGCTGCGCACCCCCCACCACCGCCGCGGCCGCTTCCGCCGACGCCAAGGCGTGTGGCAGCTGCCCGCCCGGATGCGACTGCTGCGACTGACCGTCACAGACGCAGAGAGGGCCCTGGTACCAACCGGGGCCCCCGTTTCGGGGCCGCTACTGCCGGCGGGGCGCAGTCTGGAGGCTACCCGTGCACGATTACGACGGGGCAGGGAGCGTGCAGGGCGCACTGGTGGCTGACCGAGCCCAGGAGCAGGTTGGCAAAGCCGCCGTGGCCGCGCGCGCCGACCACGAGAAGGTCGGCGTCCTGGGCCGCCTCGAGCAGGGCCTGGGCGGGCGGGCACTCAACGACATGGCGCTCGACTGCGATGTCCGCCTCCACTATGTGGTCCACGGCGGCGTCGATCGCCTCCATGGCCGCCCGCTCAAGTGGTTCGTGGACCGTTTCGGAGGCACGCCGGGCGATCTCGCTGCCGTGGTAGGGGGACGCCCAGGCATGGACCACCCGCAGCGTCGCTGCGCGTAGACGAGCCTCCTTCACGGCCCAGCGCAGCGCCTTCTCGGAGGCCGGCGAACCGTCGATGCCGACAACGATGGCGCCCATGGTGCCCCCTGCGGGTGGGATGCCAATGCCCCGCTCGCCAGGCCCACGACCTGCGGCGGATGCTCGAACCCGCACCATTGTCTGCCCGAGAGGGATCAGACAGCCACCCGGCCTGGGAAAGAACCTCCGGCCGTCGTGTACAAGCGCCGTCTTCTCTGCGTACGGGCCGATCGGTACACCGGACGGGTCCGGACGGCCCTGGGCGGACCTCGTGCCCGGCGAGAGGCTGGAGGGTACAGACCCGCGGACACCGGGTCGGGAGGCCGCCGCGGGAACGACCCGAAAGGGTGATGATCATGCCCAGCACAAGCAGGCGGACCGCCGCCGCGCTGGCGGCCCTCGCGCTGACCGGCACCCTGGCCGCTGGATACTCGGCAGGCGACAACACCTCCAGCGGCGCCTCGATGCGCCCGGCCGCCGCCCAACCCAGCCCCTCCGGCAGCGACTGCTGGAGGTCGGGCACATCGGGCAACGACTGGGACGACTGGGACTCGTGGGGGCCCGGCATGGGGCCGGGCATGATGGGCCGCAATGACTGCTCGTGGGGGCCGGGCATGATGGGCGGGCACTACTGGCAGCGGGGCGACGGCACCCCGGTGACGACCCTGGACCAGGCCCGGCAGCGGGCTGATGCCTTCGCCGGCCGGCTTGACCTGCGCGTCGGTGAGGTCATGCAGTTCTCGAAGAACTTCTACGCCGAACTGGAGACCCCCAGCGGCAAGCTGGCCACCGAGATCCTCGTCGACCCGGCCGACGGCGACACCGGGATCGAGTACGGCCCGGCAATGATGTGGAACACCGACTACGGCATGCACGGCGGCGGCCAGACCCAGACCCGCATCTCCCCCGACCAGGCCCAGGACCGCGCCCAGCAGTGGCTGCACGACCGAGGCAGCAACCTGACCGTCGGCGAGGCCGAGGCGTTCCCCGGCTACTACACCCTGCACACCCTGCGCAACGGGAAGATCACCGGCATGCTCTCGGTCGACGCCTCCACCGGTGCCGTATGGCCCCACACCTGGCACGGCACCTACATCGCCACCAGCGAGCGCTGACAGGCGACGAACGACGTACGCACCGCCCGCCCCAGTTCCTCGATCGCCTGGTAGGTGGGGTGCTTCGGTCCGCCGCGGGTCAAGCGCCGCAGGAACTGCTCGGCCTCGGCTGTGCCCAGCCGCAGGGCGGTGGTGTACTTCACGACCTGGTCGTACTGCTGGCGGATCAAGTCCCAGCTGCTCGTCTTGGTCGACAGCGCCGGCGCGAGGTTCGGCCAGTTGTCATCTTCCCCGGCCGCCGTCCGGTACAGCCTCGCCGAGCCGATGTTCTTCAGTCTTGGCGTCAGCTTGACGTCGAACATGTGGGCGAATGCGAAGCCGACGATGGACGCTCCGTGGGTATCGGTGTACTGCCGGTCCACCTCCATGTCGGTGCAGTGCCGCAGCACGCCCTCGATCATCGAGGCGACCTCGGAGGCCGAACAGGACTTGAGTTGGGAGTAGATGCACACCGACTTCCGCTCGACATGCCAATAGATCATCACGCCGGGGCCCCGGTAGCGCTGGTGCCACTCGGTCATCAGGTTCGAGGGCCAGGCCCCGAACTTGCGGCTGTCGGACGCGCACGCGGTGCCGGTGCCCCACCACATCCCGTCGCGGGCGGCGAAGGCGGCGTTCACCAGCTTCACCGGCGCGGCACGCATGTTGGCCCGGCTGACGAACAAGTGCCGCACCCTGCGCAGCGTCGCCTCGCTCTCGCCGTGCCTGCCGGTCACCGCGACCCGCTTGATGCCCATGTTGGTGCCCAGTCCGAACAGCACCAGCAGCAGCCGGCGCCGCAGCACTTCCTTGGACAGGTTCTCCCGGGTGGCCACCGAGGTGAACTCGGAGATGAAGCCGGTGTCGAACTCGGCGTACTTCAGGATGTCCAGGAGGTCGATGGTGCCCCAGCGCCGCTCGATCTCGCCCTTGATGGCGACCAGGGACTCCGGCTCCTCCTGCTTGCCACGCGGCGAGACCCTGATCCACGGCTCGCCGTGCTTCTTGACGATCGCGACCCCGCCCGTGGTGCCCTCGGCCAAGGCCTGCTCGAAGCGGTCCAGCGAGGCCCGCAGCTTGCTCTGGAGGGCGGTGATGAACTCGCCGGCGTCCTGCGGCTGCCCCAGAGCGGCGTAGTGAACGTCCCGGTTGTCCTCGAAGTCGGTGGGCAGGTCATCTTCTGGGTTGCGCCACCGGTTCGCGCCCACCACCCAGATCTCCCGCCTGGCCGCGGCGCGTCCCGCAGCGACACCAGCACGCACAGCTCATACGGGATGCGCTCGACACGGCCCTTGTCGTCCACAACCGCCGCCCGCCACTGCTCAGGCACCACCCCCTCCAGCGGCACCGTCTCCGCCGGATCGAAGAACGCGCCCTCCTTCAGCGGCTGCTCCAGGTACCGCCCCAGCAGGTCGATCGCGTCCATCACCGGCCGGTAGGCGGTGTTGTTGCACTTCAGCTCCAGCGCCTTCAGCAGCGGCGAGAGCATCCGCCGCCAGGGCCTTGAGCGTCTTCTCCCCGCCAACCACCGGGAAGATCACCCGCCGCACCGAGCCGGACGGCTCCGACAACGCCGCCTCCGCGACCCGCAGCAGCATCCCCGTACCGCCGACCACCCGCACCGGACTTCGGAGAGTCGGCTCGGTGACGTTCATTCGGGCATGCTCGCACGGGGAGGGGCGTCGGGGTGTCAGAGGATCTCGATGGAGCCGACCTGGGGCGGGCGGTTCGGGAAGGAGATCTCGGTCCAGCGGTCGATCCGTACGGAGTCGCCGTTGGCGTCGTAGTAGATCAGGTCGTTGTTTCCGGTGGAGATCTTGTCGACCCACCAGCCTCCGAAGCCGATCCGCCCCCTGTTCGCGTAGCAGTCGACGCTCTGCCGACCGCCGCTGTGGGACCAGATCTTCAGGAAGTTCTCGCCGCCCCGGCACTCGACGTGGTCGATCGCGAAGGCGTTTCCGGGGGTGGTCAGCGTGAGCGATGCCGCCGCGACGAACGCGACGGCGGCCGATCGGACGAACCTCGTCGACTTCAAGAGCACGATCTCTCCTTCACGGGAACCCGGTGGGGAGGGCCGCCCCGTGCCCGCGGGCACGGCGGCCACCCTCACCGCGACCGACCACTCGCAGGCCTTCGCGGTTGCACATCGAGGTTCCCGTGCGGTCGGTACGCTCCGCAATCGGCTTGGCTGCGCTCGGCTGGAATCCGCACCATGATGTCCCGATTTGAGCTTCTGGTGCGCAGTTGAAACGTTTTGGCAGTTCGGCTGCTCCGGGCCGTGGGCCGGATGTTCGCCGCGGGCCTGCTCAGCCGGCGGGAACGGCGTCCTTCGGGGAGGTGTGCCAGTTGGTGACGACCGGCTTGTCCACGGTGATGGTGCCGACCGGCAGGGAGACCGGGTCGGGGTCGTGGTCACCGACGGCGACGATGATGCTGTCCAGTTCCTTGCCGCCGTTCGCCTTGGTGCTCTTCGGGTTCACCCCGGCGTAGGCGGCGGTGCTCCCGCTCAGCGTGATCTGCTTGCCGACGGCCTGCTCCGCGGGACCGGCCTGGGTGCCGTCGGAACCGAACGCCACCGTGGGGAGCGCGGCCGGCAGGACGCAGGTGATCCCGGGCTTCGCCTTCGCGGTGATCAGGATGTATCCGCCCGCCTGGGTCTCGGACTTGGTGCTCCAGGCGATGTCGTTCGCGCCGCAGGCCTGCCCGACCGGCTTCCCCTCGCCGGCGCCGGAGCCGGTCCCGGTCCCGCCCTTGGTCCCCTTGCCCGTGGTGTCGGACCCCTTGGAGGCGCCCGCTGCCGGTGCGCCGGGCGGGGTGGCCGCCCCGGCGGCCGCGGGGGTGGACGGGGAACCCTGCGCCGCACCCGCGCCTGCGGCCGTGTCCGTGTCCTGGCAGGCCGTCATCATCAGGGCGCCGCACACGACGGCCGTGGAGACGAGGAAGGCCTTGCGGCGGTTGGCGGACATGAAATCCCCTTGGGTGAGCGGTGTGCGGGGCCGAGGCGGTATCCGCTTCCCCGTGCTGGTTCGATCACTATGAGGGAGCTGTGGGCCGCGGGGATACCGGCGTCTTCGTTCCAGGACAACGCTGTCGCAGACCGGTTACATGATCGCGAAGGTCTGGCGGTCCTCCTCCGGGCCCGGGAACCCCGGCTCCGTACCGCCCCGGGTGAAGGCGGCCGCGAAGGCGTCGGGGCCGAGGGCGGCGACGGCCGAGGCGGTGATCCGGTCGACGTCGGTGCGTTCGGCCGGGGGGAGCGGGCCCCGGCGGTCCGGCGGGCCGCGTCGGCGGCGGCCTCCGGGTGGTGATATCGCCGCCACGGTCGCCGACTTCGCCGGGTCCGCCCGCAAGGCGGTCGAGACACCGAGGACATCCACCGGGAGCTGGTGCCGGCGCTCGCCCGCCACGGGCTCGCCTGTCTGCACGTGGTCTTCGCCGACCCCGACGACGCGCTGTTCCGGGAGGTCCGGCGGGCCTGGCCGGGCACGCTGATCGCGAACCCGGTGCCGGGGTGGGGCGGGCCGCTGCCCGAGGACGGGGGAAGGGCCGCGGCCGAGCGGCTGTCGGCCGCCGGTGCCGAACCGATCTCCCTCGGGCGGTCGTTCCTGGCCAACCCCGACCTGGTCGAGCGGCTGCGGACCGGCGTCCCGCTCAACCGGCTGCGCGAGGACGGCACGTTCCACGGTGGCGGGAGCGATGGCTGCACCGACTACCCGGTGCGCACGGCGGAGACCGACCGGGGCGTACTCGAACCGGCCGTCGCCCGACCGCCCGTCGCGCGCGGCCGACACCCTGCCCGTGCAGGGCCGGAGCCGGGGCAGCGGCAGCGCGCGTTCCCCGGGCCCGGCCACGCCCTGGAGACCGCCCCCTCACGTGTCCGTACCGCGAGCAGTCGGGGATGGTCCTCTTCGGCGGGGTGCCGGGCGTCCAGGCCGGCGGGGAGGGCGAGGACCGTCATCCGTGGAGTCCGTCATCCGTGCGGCGGATCTGCTGTGCCAGGGGCTGGTGCGACGCGGGATACTGGCCGCATGGCTCAGCTGTCCTCCCCCGTCCCACCGGCACTGGCCGGCGAGGTACTGCGCGCCCGGTACGCCGGCCGTCTGCCGGCCTCCCTCCACGACCTGGCGGGTCCCGTCTCCGGCCCGGTCGAGCTGCCGCTCCACGTGGCCTGGTCCGGGCTGCGGACGTACGACCTGGACCGCCCCCGCCAGCGCATGAGCCTGTACCGCACGGTGCTCGCCGAGGGGCAGTACGAGGACCTCGTCGCCTTCCTCGACCGCGACCTGCTCACCGCGCAGTGGCCGGCCCTGCGCACCCTGGTCAGCCGGCACGTCCGGCAGGTGTGGGAGGAGCGCTTCCCGCAGCTCGCGGCCGGCACGTCCTCCGCGGCGTGAACCTCGGCGCACTCCACCGCCGGCTCCTGGCCGACGTGATCGCCATCGGCAGCCCCTACCCGCTCGTGATCACCGGCGGGTACGCCGTACAGGCCCACGGGCTCGTCGACCGCCTCAGCCAGGACCTCGACGTCGCCACCGAGAACCCGGCCCCCATGGACGACATCGCCGCGGACCTGGTCCACGGACTCGGCAAGCGCGGCTGGCGCGTCACCGTCGTCGGCGTCGACCCGCTCTCCGCCCGCCTGCTGGTCACCGACCCGGCCGACGGTGCCACGTGCGAGGTCGACGTCCTCAAGGAGAACCTCTGGTCAGCCCCGGAACAGACCGAGTACGGTCCGGTCCTCGCCCTCGACGACGTGATCGGCACCAAGGTCCGCGCGCTGGCCGACCGGGGATTCGTGCGCGACCTCATCGACGTGCACGCCGCGTCCCTCCTGCGCGGCGCCGCCGAGCTGGAGCGCCTCGGCAGGCGCCACGGGCGCGACGGCTTCCGCCTCGAAGACCTGCGCGACCGGCTGGTCGGCGCCGACTGGTACGACGACGAGGAGTTCCTGGCCTACGGCGTGGAGTCCGCCGGCGTCGCGGAGATCCGGGCGTGGGCCCGGCGCTGGGCCACCGACGTCGGACGGCGGCTCGACCGCGACACGCACTGACGTCAGGCGCCGTCGTGACCGCCCGCCCACACGGCGGGGGTCCGCCGCGCCCAGGGGGCGGCCCGTTCCAGCTGTCCGGCGAGACGGAAGAGGACGTCCTCGCGTCCGTATCCCGCGGCGAACTGGACGCCCACAGGGAATCCGGTGGCGGGGTCGGTCTCCAGGGGGACGGACATGGCGGGGGTGCCCGCGACGTTGAACGGGGCGGTGAAGGACGAGCGGTGGAAGAGCTGCCCGATGCAGCCGGGGCCGTCGGCGCCCTCGGCGTAGGTGCCCAGGGGGACGGGCGGTTCGGGCAGGGTCGGGGTGAGCAGCAGGTCGTACGCGGTGAAGTAGCGGCCGATCGCGCGCGCGACGCCGTTGCGCATCGCGAGCGCGTGGACGAACTCGGTTCCGCCGACCTGCCGTCCGTAGGAGTATGCGGCCAGTGCCTCGGGTTCGACGGTGGTGGAGTCGACGGGTCGTGCATGGGCGGCGGCGAGGCCGTCGATCCACGTGACCAGGTGGGTGCTCCAGATGCGGGCGTTGGCCAGGACGAATTCCTCCCAGTCGACGGCCCGGCCGCCCCAGGGCCGCGTGAGGAGGCCGATCCTGAGGCTGCCCGGGGAGCGGGTGACCTCCTGCGCGTAGGGCCGCGTCGGCCGCTGGGCGGCGTAGGGGTCACCGGCCTCGGGGCCGTGGACGAGGTCCAGCAGCGCGGCGCTGTCGCGTACGGAGCGGCTGAGGGCGCCGTGGACGGCGAGCCCGCTGAAGACCTCGTCGGCCTGGTGCCATCGCGCCCGGTACTGGCAGACGTGGGCCCGGCGGTTGAGGATCCCGGTGTGCACCACGTCGTCCCCGACCGCGCGTGACGCGTGTTCGGCGGCGTCCAGGATCCGGTCCGCCTCGTCCACCCGTCCCAGGTGGGCCAGGGCGCTGCCGAGCACGTGGCCGGCGCGGCCCGCCGCACGCAGGTGACCCTGGTCCCGGGCGGTCCGCAGGATCCGGCGGAGCGGTTCGAGGGACTCGGCCCACAGGTACGAGCCCTCCAGGAGCGGTTCGACGGCGAGCGCCAGATCGTCGTCGACGGGGAGCTGGGCTTCCTGCCGTCCCGGTCCGGCGGGGCGCTGCTGATCCGGGAGCCGGACCTGCTCGGCTATCTCCTGGACGTCTTCCAGCGGGACTGGGAGTACGCGGCGCCGTTCGCGACGGGCCCGCAGGCGGCGCACGACATCTCGGAGACGGTCAAGCAGAGCATCCTGGCGCTCCTGGCCAAGGGCCTGAAGGACGACTCGATCGCGCGCCGGCTGGGCATATCGCTGCGGACCTGGCGTCGCCACGTCTCGGAGCTGCTGCTCGGGCTGGGGGCGCACAGCCGCTTCCAGGCCGGGGTGATCGCCGAACGGCAGGGTCTGACGGAGACGCGCAGGCCGTCACCGGAACAGGGGGCACCGGCCGCGGTTCCGGGCACCGGCACCGGCACCGGCACCGCCCCGCAGCCGCAGCCGCAGCCGGCGGTAGCGCGTGGGGCGGAGGCGGTGGTGGCCGGTGTGGACGGTCCCTCCCGCTGTCCCGGCTGCGGTGTGGGGCTTCCGGCGGCGGGAGGCCGCCGCCCGGCGCCGGGCCGGCCGGCCCGCCACTGCTCGGGCGCCTGCCGGGCGCGGGCCTACCGGGCCCGCCGCAAGCCGGCTGCCGGGGACGCCGGATCCGCCGCCGGCGCGTGACGAAACACGGTCCCGTCACGAAATCCCCCGAGCCCGCCCTCGGGGGCGGGGGTGGCGTCGCCGCCGAGGCCGCCGTCTCAGAGGCCTTCGATCTCCAGCCGGACCGTTCGCCCGTCCGCGGAGCCCAGCAGGAGGGGGGACCTCGGCATCTCGTACGCCCTCGTCCCGTCGGGAGAGGACATCGTCGCGCTCCAGGCCGGAAAGACGAGGGTGAGGCGCGTCCGCAGGTAGACGTGGTGGTCGAAGAGCCAGGCCTGTGCGGGGCCACCGCTCACTCGGAGCGCCACGGCCCGCCGGGGGACCACTCCCTCCAGGACGTTCATCAGCGTGACGTGTTGGGCCATCCGCGAAGCCTACGTCCGGAGCCGGCCGGCGGCTACGGTCTTTCGAAGGCCTGGAGCACGCCGCCGATCGAGAAGCACAACGCGCCGGTGAGCGTGCCCCAGTTGGCGATGTCGGTGTTGATCAGGCTTCCGGTGGCGGGCCGGGTGAAGGCGGCCAGCGCGGAGACCATGAAGAGCACCGAACCGAGCTGGTTCACCGCGACGACCCACCAGCCGAGGCTGCGCGAGCGCAGGCACGGCCGGGCCCGGTGGCAGATCTCCACGAACGCCAGGTGCCCCGAGGCCAGGAACAGCACGCATCCGATCACGTCCGGCGTCCAGATCAGCCGGTTGGTCTGCTGCACGGTGAGCCCCTGCAGGAAGGAGTCCAACAGGTTGACGCCGAACACGAGCGTCCCGACGAACAGCACGAAGGCGCTCAGCCAGGCCACGCGCATCGGCTCGTACCCCCACCACCTCCACCCGGCCGTGACCAGTGGCCCGCCCCCGTGGGTGTGGCGGGGCGCGTTCAGTACCTGCAGGAGCGAGGTGTAGCCGCCGGTGTTGAAGAACAGGCCGCCCGCGAAGTAGATCGAGGCGCTCTCCAGCGGGTCGCCCGAGCCGAACTGGGCCACGGCGGCGCCGAGGGCGAAGAGCGCTCCGCCGATGACGAACGCACCCGAGGCGACGGCGTTGAGCCTGCGCAGGCGGCCGATGGCTTCGGCGTCGGCCGCCGGGGACAGGGTGAGCGAGTCTCCCGGGCCACGGACCGACAGTGCCCCGCGCCTGCGCGCGACCCGCGACTCCCACACCACCGTTCCCCCTTCGGGGCCCTCCCAGGTGAGCCGGGTGGTGAAGGGTCCCGCGCCTTCGGCGCGCTGATCGGGCTGTCCCACGGACCGAGCGTAGCCCCGCGGGCGGCTGTGGACGGAGCAGGCCCGCCGTGCCGCGCCGAGGTCGGGCCCGGTGCGGTCCGGCCCGTCGACCGCGCCGGCCGGGGGCGAGGGCGGCTGCGGGTCAGAGGCTGCGGGCGGTGATGTCACCGGCCTGGACGGTGAGGCGGGCGCCGGCGGTCTCGTCGAGCTTGACGGTGGCCTGGGCGCCCTCGAAGGTCACGTCGCCGAGGCGTCCGACGCCCCGGAGTTCGGCGGCGGCGGCCTTCGCCTCGACGTTGGAGCCGGCGGGGAGCCGGATGGTCAGCTCGACGGATCCGGAGTTGCCGAGGAACCGGTTGTCGGCCTCGGCGGCCCCGATGCGCAGGACTCCGTCGGCGTATTCGACCGTGGTCCGCCCGGCGGCCTTCACGTCGCGGCTCTTGGAGCCGTCGGCGGGCCGGACCTCGACGGTGGTGTCGGCCCGGTCGGCGGCGACGAGCCGGATGCGTCCTGCGGGGATGTCGAGGACGACGGAGACCGGGGCGGTGGTGTCGAACTTCTAAGCGTTGCAATGGATCGCAAGTGAACGCTATGGCGTCATGCGGAACGTGCCGCAGGCCCGTCCCGTGGCTCGACGGCTGCGGGGACGGCCCGGGCGCGGCGGCGATGGCCGCGCGGAAGGCGGCCGATCGTTCGTCGATCAGCCGCAGCAGATCGGAGAAGTCAAGATTCCCATTGCGCGGGTTGGAGGATCGCCACCAGACGCCGCGCGGCGTCGGGGGACATCAGGATCTCGTGGATGCGGGCGGAGTGGCGGGCGACCTCCTGCGCGCGGGGGAACATGGCCCGTTCGTAGTGGTGCGCGGCCGTGTCGGGGGCGTGCGGGTCGGCGGCGAGGGCGAGGCCGAGTTCGGCTCCGTCGAGCAGGGCCGCGTTGGCGCCCTCTCCGGACGGCGGCATCAGGTGGGCGGCGTCGCCCAGGAGGGTGACGCCCGGCACGTGGTCCCAGGCCAGGCCGACCGGCAGGGTGGACAGGGAGCGGACCGTGAGCGTCTGGTCGCACGCGTCGATCAGGTCGGTGAACTCCGGTGCCCAGTCGGCGAACTGCTCCCGCAGCCGGGGCCGGGCGCGGGCCGGGTCGTCGAAGGGGATGCCGCAGGTGGCGGGCCAGTCCTCGGGGCCCTGGAAGGTCAGGTAGACGCGCAGCCGGCCGTCGCCGTTGAGCTGGGCGGACAGCGAGCGGCCCGGGCCGAAGGCCCAGTAGTTGCCGCGTCCCACCAGGGCGCCGAGGTCGGGCCGGGCGCGTACGAGGTCGGGGACGCCCAGTTCCACGACATGGGCGCCGAGCGGGGTCGGCCGGGCGTCGGTGACGAGGGGGCGTACGCGGGAATGGGCGCCGTCTGCCCCGACGAGCAGGTCGCATTCGGCGGTCCGGCCTCCGCAGAAGTGCAGGCGGTGGCGGCCCCCGGGCAGCGGCTCGGCCCGCTCCAGGCCGTGGTCCCAGGCGACGGCGCCGGGGGGCAGCGAGCCGAGGAGGGTCGCGCGCAGGTCCGCGCGGTCGACCTCGGGGCGGTCCAGCGGGGCGTCGTCGGGGGTGTCCTGCCGCAGCAGGACCGTCCCGGTGTGGTCGAGCAGGCGGTGGTCCTGGCCCTCGCGCCGGGCCATGGTCAGGAACTCCGCCTCCAGTCCGGCCTCGCGCAGCGCTCGCTGGCCGGTGTCGGCGTGCAGGTCGAGCATGCCGCCCTGGGTGCGGGCGGTCGGCGACGCGTCGCGCTCGTAGACGACGGCCTCGATGCCGTGCAGGTGGAGGACGCGGGCCAGGAGCAGGCCGCCGGGTCCGGCTCCGATGATGGCGATGCGTGACATGGGTGTGCTCCCTCGGTCGGGATCGCATTCGATTTCGATACGCCGTATTGCGACGATACATCGTATCGGCGAAATATCGATACACTGTATCGACACAGGGGGTCCGAGGACCCGAGGAGAGGCAGGGGAGCCCGTGCTCATCTGGGAACGGCCCGAGCCGGCCGCACGGTCGTCGCTCAGCCCGCTGAGCCGCGACCGCATCGTGCGGGCCGCGATCGGCCTGGCCGACGGCGACGGACTGCCGGCGGTCTCGCTGCGCAAGGTCGCCGCCGCGCTGGACGCCGGCCCGATGCGGCTCTACCGCTACGTGGACACCAAGGAGGAACTCCTCGACCTGATGGTCGACGCGGTGTACGCCGAGATCCCCGTGCCCGAACCCGAGGAGGAGGGCGAGGGGAACGAGGCGGACAGGGCGGACGAGGCGGACTGGGAGGCGCGCGTACGGGCCCTCGCCCACGGCCTGCGCGGCGCGGCACTGCGCCACGAGTGGTTCGCCGACCTCCTCGGCGGCCGCCCGCAGTTCGGCCCCGCGGCCCTCGGTCACCTGGAGGCGATCCTGGCCGCCCTGCGCCGCGCCCCTGGCATCGCCGAGGACGACCCGAACGCCCTGATGCGCGCCCTGCAGGCGGTGAACGGCTACGTACTCGGCGCGGTCCGCCACGAAATCGTCGAACTGCGCGCGGAACGCGAGAGCGGCCAGACGGAACGCCAGTGGCAGGCCGCCTCCGGCCCCTACCTCCGGCGCCTCATCGCCACCGGCCGGTACCCCGCCCTCGCCCACCTCGTGACCCGTGGCGCGGACCAGGAGCCCGCCGCGATGTTCGCCGCCGGCCTGGACGTCATCCTGACCGGCCTGGCGGCTCCGGCCTAGCGCGGGCGAAGGCTCCGCTCGCTCGCGTCGTGCCCGCGCCGGTGGCGCAGGGGGTGACCGTCACGGCCCCGTGTAGACGCAGCCGGGGTCGTTCCGGTCGTCGCAGGAGCGCCCTTCCGGCAGCAGAGCGGCCAGACCCCAGATGCCGGCCGCTACGGCCAGCACCAACAGGATCGCCACCACACGCCTCCATCCGGTGTCCCACTCCCCCAGCAGAAAAGCGGACGCCGGGAGCCAGAAGGATATGGAAACGACCACCGCGAGGAAGATTCCGACGCCTGTCATTCCCCACAGGTGCCCGCCGCGCGGGCCGGGGAACCCGGTTCGCCGCACGCGGGAGGCCGCTCAGTCCCGGCGGGAGGCCAGATCGGGACGGCAAATCTCGCAGGGGCCCCTTTTCGCCTGTACCTCGCTGCGCGGGACGGACCGGACGTCGTGGATCTCGTCGCCCCTCCACCGGGCGTACCGCTGACCGTCGTTGATCCCTTCGCAGTCAGGCCTGCGGTGGTAGACGCTTCCGCCTTTGGTGACATACACCCTGAGGGGAAGCTCCGATCCGGCCGACCGGCAGTGATCACACTGGGCAGCGGGGAGGAACATCACTTCGCAGAAGTCATCGCCCATGGTTGCGATTCTCCCGGGTGGGGCCATTGGGGAGCGTCCCTTACCGGCCAATCCGCCATGGAGGAGGGCCGGTAACCGACGTCGCCCGCGCCGCGGACCCTTATCCGGGGGCCCGGGTCGGCCGGTCAGTTCGTCGACCGCTCGACGAGGGCGGCGATGCGGGTCTCCACCTCGGGCGTCACCTCGGTCAGGGCGAAGGCGGCCGGCCACATGGGGCCGTCGTCCAGGTTCGCGAGGTCGCTGAACCCGAGGGTGGCGTAGCGTGCCTTGAACTTCTCGGCGCTCTGGAAGAAGCAGACGATCTTGCCGTCCAGCGCGTAGGCGGGCATGCCGTACCAGAGCTTCGGGGCGAGGGCCGGGGCGGCGGCCGTGACGACGGCGTGGACGCGCTCGGCCATGATCCGGTCCGGGTCCCGCATCTCGGCGATCTTCGCGAGCACGTCCCGCTCGTCTTCGGCCGCCTTGTCCGCGCTCGACTTGCGGCGCGCCTCCTGCTTCAGTTCGCGGGCGTGGGCCTTCATCGCGGCCTTCTCCTCGGCGCTGAATCCCTCGTGGGTGGTGGTTTCGGTGCCGGCCATGGCGAACTCCCCGGGTGTGGTGTGCGTATGGGTGTGGTGCGGTGTGGTGCGGGTGTGTGTCAGGACAGGACGTCGGACGGTGGGGCGGTTTCCCAGGCGAAGCCGTCCGGGTCGGTGAAGCCGGCGGCGGACGCGCCGATCGTGAGGCGGTGGGAGCCGGTGCCGTCCGGGGCCACGCCGGCGTCCTTGGCGAGGGCGCGGCGCTTGTAGAGGGCGAGCTTGACCGGGCCCTCCCCGGCGGCGAACTCCACGTACGTGCCGGGGATGCTCTTCGACACCGTCAGGCCCTGCCCGGTGTAGAACCGCTTGCTCGCGCCGATGTCCGCGACGCCGAGGAGGAGCACGATGCCGTCGACCTGCCGGGTGGCCGGGCCGGTGTCCTTCTTCGCGGAGGTGGCGATCTTCCAGATCGCCCCGTCCGGCGCCCGTACGACACCGCCGTAGCCCCAGAAGGACTTCGCGACGGGCTTGACCGGTGTGGCGCCGGCGTCGAGGGCGGCGTCGACGAGGCGGTTGACGTTGCCCGGCTGGGAGACCGTGAGCGACAGGGTGAAACCGCGGAACCCGGTGGTGGGTGCCTGGGCGGCCCGCAGGCGGACGTGCCGGCCCAGGCCGAAGGCGGTGGTGTAGAAGCGGTCGGCGGCCGTGGGGTCGGCCACGTCGAGGGTGACGCATTCGATGGAGGTCATGGTCATCACGCCAGGTGCGGCGGCGGGAGGGGTGCTTCTCGATTCCTGACCGGTTCGGCCGCGCGCGCCTCCCCGCACGGCGACAGCCCCGCCCGGGTGTCGGCGGCGAGGCGGCGGTAGGTGTCGGGGGACATGCCGACCAGTGCGGTGAAGCGGGTGCCGAAGGTGGCCGCCGAGGTCCAGCCGACGGCGGAGCGGACCTCGGTGACGCCGAGGTCGCCGTGGCGCAGCAGCGCCGTGGCGCGTTCGACGCGGCGGGCCATGAGGTAGGCGTACGGGGACTGGCCGTACGCGAGCCGGAACCGGCGGCCGAGGTGCCCGGCGGGGAGGTCCGCGCCGCGGGCGAGGGCCTCGACGTCCAGCGGCCGCGCGTACTCCCGGTCGATCCGGTCGCGTACGCGGCGCAGTCGGGCGAGGTCGTTCAGGCGCTGCGCCGCGATGCGGGCGCGGCCCCATGCGGGGTGGCACACGAGAGGACTCCTGTCGTCGGGGGCCGTACGGCTCAGCGCAGTTGCTGGATGCGGATCAGGTTGCCCGCGGGGTCGCGGAAGGCGCAGTCGCGGATGCCGTAGGGCTGCTCGGTCGGCTCCTGGACGACCTCGGCGTCGCAGGCCTGGACCTTGTCGAAGACGGCGTCGAGGTCCGGGGTGGCCAGGAGGATCCAGCCGTAGGTGCCCTTGGCCATCATCTCGGCGATGGTGCGGCGTTCGTCCTCGGTGATCCCGGGGTCGGCGGCGGGCGGCGCGAGGAGGATGGACGTGTCGGGCTGCCCCTTGGGGCCGACGGTGATCCAGCGCATCCTGCCCTGTCCGACGTCGCTGCGGACCTCGAAGCCGAGGGCGTCGCGGTAGAAGGCGAGGGAGGCGTCCGGGTCGTCGTGCGGGAGGGCGCTGGTGTGGATGGTGAGGTTCATGGCGTCAGGCTAGGGGTGGTCGGGCGGCCCGTGCTTCTCCATTCCTGACCGGTCGTGACACGGGCCGCCGGCGGCCCCGATGGGCCGGGGGTCAGGCGGGGCGGGTGGCCTTGCCGTCCAGCCAGAGGGTGTCGGACGCGTCGCGGTGGACGCCGGTGGTTCCGACGTGCTTGGCGTCGATCCTCGGGCCGTTCTTGATGACGTGGACCAGCGCCATGCCGTGGCCGCGGCCCAGGCCGTGGTCCTCCTTGAGCCAGGCGAGGACCGTTCCCGCCTTGGTGGACGGGTCGTCGTAGCCGCGCTCGCGGGCGAGGGCGATGAAGGCGCGGGGCGTGAGGCCCGTCTTGGTCTCGATGGTGTCGAGGTAGGCCTGGAACGACATGGGGACTCCCTTGGGGCGGACGGACGTTACGGAGTATGGACCGGGGCCGGGAGCTAAACTCATCGGTCGGTGGGCGATGGATTTTCGGCGGTCCCCAGGGTGGGAGGGGACGGCGGCTCGACGGAGCGCCGGTGGGGGGCGGGAACGTGGTGGTGCGTGGGCGGAGGACGGTGGTGTGCGCGGTCGTGGCGGTCGGCGCCACCGTGGTGGGGACCCTGACCGGCTACGACGTGCCGGCCGGGCCGTTCGCGCGCGGCGCCCCGTGCGCGGGCGTGGTCGCGGGTCTGCCGGGGACGCTTCTCGGGCAGGGGCGTGACGCGGTCGACGGCGTGGGGGCCGCCGGGTGGGGTGGTGGGGCCATCGTGCTGCGGTGCGGTGTGCGGCCCCTCGCCCCGACCGTGGACACCTGTGTGAACGTCGACGGTGTCGACTGGGTGCTCGACGACGAGCGGGCCGGGCGCAGCGGGGTGTGGGCGTTCACCACCTACGGGCGCGAGCCGGCCGTCGAGGTCGCGTTCACCGGGGGCTCCCGGCCGGCGGGCGACGCCCTGATCGCGGTCAACAACGGGGTACGGGGCTTCCCGCAGAACTCCAAGTGCCTGGCGCTGAGCGACACGTGAGGGAGCGCCGAAGCGGGGCGGAGCGCGCGCATTCGGGTGACAGACCGCCACGGGCGGTGGCACGTCGGCGTTAGAAGGTCGACTCGCCCAGCAGGGGCCCGTTTCCGCTCTAGCGAAGGATTGCTTGAGAATGCTGAAGAAGATGATGGTCACCGCAGCAGCCACCGCCGCCGCGATCGGCGCGGGCGCTGCCGCTGCCGCGCCGGCCATGGCCATCGGCAACGACAACGGGATCAACACCGTCAACGGCAACGGCGCCTCCCAGATCTACGGCAACCAGAAGACCGCCGGTGACATGAGCCCGCAGCTCAGCGCCATCCAGGGCACCCTGAACAAGCCCTGCGTCGGTCTGCCGGTCAAGGTCAACGCGCAGTCCCTGATCGCGATCCTCGCCAACGTCGGCGTCCAGGACGTCAACGTCCTCGCCAACCCGCAGAACCAGCAGTGCACCGAGAACTCCACCCAGGCCAAGGGCGACGAGCCGCTCTCGCACATCCTGGACAACATCCCGGTCCTCTCCGGCAACGTCTCCGCCAACAGCTGATCCGCCGACAGGGCCGGCCGTGGGGGTCCGCACGAGCCCCCACGGCCGGCCCTTCCGTGTGCCCGGGGCCCGGCGTGCCCGGGGCCCGGCGTGCCCGGGGCCCGGCGTGCCCGGGGCCCGGCGTGCCCGGGGGCGCGTCGGGGGGCGAGGGTCCGGACTGCCCGACGATCTATGCTCCGGGTCATGACAACGGGGTCGGCGGGTGCCGGTGGAGGCGGGGAGCGGGTGCTCCTGTACGGGGCGGGCGGGCTCGTCGAGGGTGAGGAGGCGGCCGGGGCGTTGGCGGCGGCCGACTCCTGGCTCGTCGAGGAGGGCCGGGTACGGGAACTGCCCGCGCACTGGCGGCGGTTCGCGGCGGCCGTCGCCGAGGCGGGCGGGCCGGACCCGGCGGGCTTCCCGGAGGCCGTCGTCGCGGCGCTGCCCCGGCGGGGATGCTGGTTCCCCCGGGTGGAACTGGTCGGCGGACGGTTGCAGGTGCGGGTGAGGCCGGCGCCCCCGCGGACGGACGCGGTGCGGTTGTGGGCCGGGGGCGAGGACCCCCGGCGGGCGCCGCGGCGCAAGGGGCCGGACCTGGGGGCGCTCGGGGCCCTGCGGGCGGCGGCCGTCGCGGCGGGCGCCGATGACGCGCTGCTCGTCTCCGACGACGGGGTGGTGCTGGAGACCGCGACGGCGAGCCTGGTGTGGTGGGAGGGGGACGTCCTGTGCGTCGTCGATCCCGCCCTGCCGGTCCTCGCGGGGGTGACGGCCGCCTGGGTGGTGCGGCGCGCCGGGGAACTGGGCGTCGCGGTGCGGCGGCGCCGGGTGCGTCCGGCGGAGCTGGACGGGTGCGAGGTGTGGGTGACCAACGCGTTGCACGGGCTGCGGCCGGTCACCGGGTGGGTGGGGGCCGACGTGGCCGTCGGCCCCGCACCGCGGGTTCAGGAGTGGCGGGCCGCCTGGGCGGACGGCGCGGTGCCGCTGCCCCGGTAGCGGCAGCGGTTCGGGCAGGCGGTGCTGCGGAGGGGGCCGCGCGTTCCGCACCGTCCGGGCCCCGCTCAGTGCGCGCCGGAGTCGGCCGTGGCGGACAGCAGCGACAGGCGGCTCGCGGTCCGGTTGACGTCGAGCGGCAGGGACTCGCCCCACAGGACCTCGTCGAGCGGGGCCTCTCCGACGAGGACGAGGCGTACGTCCCGGTCGCAGAGCACGTCGATGAGGTTCGCGAACCGCTGGGCCGCGTCGCGGTCCTCGTCGGCCAGGCGGGGAAGGCCGGAGAGCACCCAGACGGGGTGGCGGTCCGTCAGCGCGAGGTAGTCGCCGGTCGAGTTCGGCCGGTCGCACAGGTCGTGGAAGTCGAACCAGATCCGCTCGTCGTCGACCGCCAGCGCCTGGACGGTGCGGCCGCCGGTCACCTCCACCTGCTGCCGGTCGCCGGCCCGCGGCAGGCGGAGGCCTTGTCCGGCGAGCTGCTCCTCGGTGCCGGGCCAGAGGTAGGCCCCGCGTTCGAACTCGGAGCGGGCGGTGCCCGACGCGTACTCGGCCCGGTAGTCCCGTCCGCCGCCGAGCTCGACGACGTCCATGGTCTCTTCGAGCATCTTGATCGTCGGCAGGAACATCTCGTGGAAGACGGGGTTGGGGAGCAGAGCGGCCGGAGGGTAGTTGGAGGTGGTGAGCAGGGTGATCCTCTGGTCGAGGATCGATCGCAGGACGCGGCCGATCAGCATCGCGTCACCGGCGTCGTGGACGTGGAACTCGTCGAAGACGAGGAAGCGGCAGTCGCCCAGCAGCTCGGTGACGGCGAGGTCGGTGACCCGGCGGTCGCCCTGGTGGCGGTGGTAGGCGGCGTGGAACTCGCGGAAGAAGTCGTGGAAGTGCAGCCGGCGCTTGTTCCGCAGGGGCACGGCCTCGTAGAGGGTGGTGGTCAGCCAGCTCTTGCCGCGGCCGACCGACCCCCACAGGTACACCCCGCGCGGGGGTTTGGCGCCGCGGCCGAACAGTCCCCGTTTGCGCGTGACGTCCGCGCCGAGTTCACCGAGCCTCGTGGCGGCCTGTCGCTGGGCGTCGTCCAGGACGAAGCCGGCCTGCCGGGCGGCGTTCTCGAACTCCCGCATCACCTGATGATCACCCGTTTCCCCTCGGTACCGAATCCTGATCCGCACGAGCGGTCAAGAGACGATCATCTTTCCTGACGCGCAGGACCCCTCCAAGACCGGATCACCGCTTGCCCCGTCCGCACCTCTGATCCGGGCGACGTCGACGTCGGGCGCCGGCGCGCGGGGCCGGCCGCGCCGGTGCGTCACCGCGCTGCCGCCGGCCCACGGAAGGCAGAACAGCCGTACGGGTGCGTGCGGCTTGGAGATGCCGTGACCGTTGGTCAGCCATTCGGTCACATGTGACTGGACAACCAGAACCTAGACCTCCTAGGTTTCTGCCTAGATGGTCTAGGCAAGAATCGAGGGGGTGTCCCGTGGTACGTGCGGGGCTCAATGCCGCCGTCGTCGTGGAGGCGGCAGCCGCCATGGCGGACGAGGCGGGCATCGAGAAGGTGACGCTGTCCGCGCTGGCACGGCGCTTCGGGGTCAAGGACGCGAGCCTGTACTCGCACGTGCGCAACCTTCGGGACCTGCGGGTGCGGGTCGCGCTGCTGGCCTCCGAGGAGATGACCGGGCGGATCGCGGACGCCGTCGCGGGCCGCTCCGGCAAGGAGGCGCTCGTCGCCTTCGCCGACGCCTACCGGGCGTACGCCCTCGCGCACCCCGGCCGGTACGAGGCGACGCAGATGCGCTTCCGGCCGGAGGAGGTGGTGGACTCCGCCGCCCTGCGGCGCAGCGTCGAGCTGACCTACGGAATGCTGCGCGCCTACGGGCTCCGCGAGCCGGACCTGACCGACGCGGGCCGGCTGCTGCGCAGCGCCTTCCACGGCTTCATCCACCTCGAACTCGGCGGCGGGTTCAACCACTCCCGCACGGTCGGGGAGTCCTGGGCACGGTCGCTCGACGCGCTGCACGTGACGCTGGAGAACTGGCCGTCCCGCGAAGACGCTCAAGACCGCACGGAAGACGGCACGGAAGACGACGGGGAGGACCGCTGATGGACACGCCCACCGCCCGCACCCTCAAGGTGCCCGGCGCGACCCTGTACTACGAGACGCGGGGCAACGGCCCCGTACTGCTGCTGATCCCCGGGGGCGGAGCCGACGCCGCCGTGTACGCGGCGATCGCCCCCGCGCTCGCCGACGCCGGGTACACCGTCGTCGCCCAGGACCCGCGCGGCCAGTCCCGCAGCACCCTCGACGGGCCCCCGGCCGAACAGCGGCCCGCCGACTGGGCCGACGACGCGCGCCGCCTGCTCGACGTGGTCTCCCCGCACGAACCCGCGTACGTACTGGGCTGCAGCGCGGGCGCGATCGTCGCGCTCGACCTGCTGGCCCGCCACCCGGAGCGGGTGCGCCGGGTGGTGGCGCACGAGCCGCCGCTGGTGGAGGTGCTGGAGGACCCCGCACCGTACCGGGCCCTGTTCGCCGAGGTCCGGGCGCTGTTCCTGGAGGAGGGCGGCGGACCCGCGATGAAGCGCTTCGGCGAGGGCCTCGGGGAGGCCCGGCCGGAGCGGGAGCCGGACGAACCGGCCCCCGAGGTACTGGAGATGATGCCGCGCGCGTACGGCAACATGCCGTTCTTCCTGGAACACGTCCTGCGCCCTTTCACGGGCAGTACCCCGGACCTGCCGGCCCTGCGGGAGGCCTCCGCACGGCTGGTCACGGCCGCCGGACGGGACTCGCGCCCGCAGCCGGCGCTGTACGGGCCGGCCCGGCGGCTGGCGGAGCTGGCGGGGGCCGCCTTCGCCGAGTTCCCGGGCGGGCACCTGGGCTGCACGGAACGGCCCCGGGAGTTCGCGGAACAGCTGCTGGAGGTCCTGGGGGACGGGGACCGCTGAGGTCTACGGGGTGGCGCGGACCGGGAAGGTGAAGGCGTAGCCCCGCGCGGTGAGCCAGGGCAGGTACTGCTTGAGGGCCGCGACGGTCTCGCTGCGGTCGCCGCCGCCGTCGTGGAAGAGGACGGTCGGCTGCTGCGGCAGCCTGCCCTCCACGGCGGACACGATCGCCGGCAGGCCCGGACGGCTCCAGTCCCTGGGGTCCACGCTCCAGCCCAGGGGCTGCATCCCGCTCTCGGTGGCCACCGCACGGCTGTCGGGGGTGAAGGCACCGCCCGGCGCGCGGTAGTAGTCGACGGCGACGCCCGGCACGGCCTTCTGGATCATGGCCTTGCCGTCGAGTATCTGCTGCCGCTGGTACGCGACGGGCTTGTGGTCCATGGTCTCGTCGTGGTCCGCGGTGTGATCGCACAACCGGTGCCCGTCGGCGGCGACCGCGCGCACCAGGTCCGGGTACTTCCGGGCGTTGGTCCCGATCATGCAGAAGGTGGCCTTGACGTGGTTCTGCCGCAGCACCTGGAGGACCTGCGGCGTCCAGCGGGGGTCGGGGCCGTCGTCGATGGTGATCGCGACGGCGTGACCCGGGCCCTGGGCGAGCCTCGTGATCCCCAGCGGGGTCCGGGCGGCGCCCTCGACGGCACCCCGGGCGGCTTCGTGCGCGGAGCCCTGCGCGCCCTGCACGGCGGTGTGGGCCTTGCCCTGCGCGCCCTGCACGGCGGTGTGGGCCGAGCCGTGGGCGCCTTGTGCCGGAGTGCCGGCCGGGCCGTCCGTGGCGGCGAGGGCCGGTGCGGCGGCTGCCGCGAGGAGGCCGAGGACGGCCGCCGTCACGGCGGATCCCGCACGCCGACGACGTACGGAACTGGTGGTCATGCCCATGGACGCGCTCTTCCTTTGCGCTCGGCCCCCGGATCTCGTACTGCCGCTCCAGGCTAGGTCAGGCGCCTTCGGGACCGCCTCCCCCGATCGGCTCCCGGGGCGGCGGGAGCGCCCGGAACCGTTGCGGCGATCGGCCCGTGGCCGCCGGGGTGTCGTTGGTCACGCCGGTGACCGGGGCCGGGTCCCGGTCACCGAGGGTGTCCGGGCCCGCACTCCCATGCACCTTCGACCGCCTCAGTGCGACGAGGCCACCGTCCAGGAATCGGTGCCGGTGAGGAGCGCCCCGAGGTCCGCCTTCCCGTACTGCTCCACCGCCGCTTCGAGCTGGTCGGCCATGAGGGTGTCGTAGACGGGGCGGGTGGTGTCGCGGAAGACGCCGATGGGGGTGTGGTGGAGGGTGTCGGGGTCGGCGAGGCGGGAGAGGGCGAAG
>NZ_JBGWAB010000059.1:0-45297 GCF_041862025.1 Streptomyces sp. AB3(2024) | reverse complement strand
ACGACGTCCTGGCGGAACTCTTCCGGATAGGGCTTTGGCACAGCGACATCCTTCCCACCTGCCCCACAGGGCAAGCCAGTTCAGATGTCACCCGATCGTGCGGCAGACCCTTCTTCGCGGCGATGGCGGTGGTCGGGGCCCTGGCGAGCGAGGGCACGCTGCGCTGGCTGGAGACGTACGCGGGCGAGGTCGCGAGCCTCACCCTGACCGTGATCGCCTTCGGCTCGATGGCCGTGGGGATGCCGTTCACCCTGCAGTACGCGCGGGAGCAGGTCGACCCGTCGCTCTGGCACGCGCCCGCCTTCCTGCGGACCAACTACATGATCACCGGGGCGTGGGGGCTGGCCTTCCTGGTGGCGGCCGTCGCAGGCGCCTACGGGGACCTGGTGCTGCACAACCCGAACAACATCTGGACGGGGTGGATCATCCAGATCCTGGTCATCGTCGCGGCGCTGCGGTTCACCGTCTGGTACCCGCAGGTGGTCCGCGCCCGCGCGGCCGGCGGACCCGCCCCCGGCAGGGCCTCGCTGATGCTGCCCCTGGCCGGCCTGCTGGTGCCGATCGGCATCGCGGTACTGGTCTTCGACGTCAACGTGTGGTGGCTGGGCGTGGCCCTGATCCTCGCGGGCGGGCTCCTGACGAAGGCCCTCCGGTCATCCGATGGGGTGAACGACGGTCCGTGACGGGAGCGGCGGGGTAAGGGCCGGGCGGACAGCGGTTCGGCGAGGGGCGGGGCGCGGCGATGACCGAGGCGTGGCGGTACGGGGGCAACCAGATCAAGCTGTGGCGGACAGAGGCGGGCAAGTCCCGCGAGGAACTGGGAGAGGAGGCCGGTTACGCGGCCGAGTACGTAAAGTCCATGGAGCAGGGTCGGCGCCGCCCCACGCTGCACCTCTTGCGGGTCGCGGACGCCATGTTCGGCGCTGGAGGCAAGCTGGTCGCCGCTGCGGACTACATGAAGCCCGAGCCGTATCCGAAGCGGTCCGAGGAGTACATGGAGGCAGAGGCAGAGGCCTTCGGCATCAACTGGTACGAGCCCCTGTTCATCCCCGGGTTGCTACAGACCGAGCCCTACATGCGCGTACTCATGCATGAGAGCTACCCGCCACCAGATGACGAGACGGTTGAGGAGCGAGTCCGCGGACGACTCGCACGGCAAGCCACGATGACTCAGCGCGCCAGCACCATCTACAACTTCATCATCTATGAGGCTGCCCTCCACACCAAGACTGGTGGGTCGGAGGTCATGCACGAACAGCTACACCACATCCTGCAGTTGTCAACGCTGCGCAATGTCGGCATCCAGGTGCTTCCGCTGGGCCGCATTTCAGGAGTCGCCCTCAGCGGTCCCATGATCCTGCTGCAAACCCCAGAGCACCATGCCTGGGCATGGTGCGACGGCCAAGAGACCAGTGCTGCGTACTCGGACCCCGACAAGATCGGCGCCCTCACGCAGGCGCATGGCATGATCCGGTTGAACGCCCTGGGCGCAGCGGAATCAGCCGAGTTCATCAAACAGGTCGCGGAGGAACTATGAGCAGCACCGGTCTGACGTGGTTCAAGTCCAGCTACAGCGATGGCCAAGGTGGCGCCTGCGTCGAAGTTGCCCTGGACTGGCGCAAGTCGACGTACAGCGACTTCGAGGATGCCGCCTGCGTCGAGGTCGCCGCCTGCCCCCACACCGTCCACGTCCGGGACTCCAAACTCGGCGAGGACGGCCCGGCCTTCGCCGTCCCCGCCTCCGCCTGGCAGGCGTTCCTCACGCGGCTCGGCTGAACGGCGGGACGCTACGGGCGCCGCCGGGTCAGCGACAGCAGGTCGCGGGCCGGGCCCGCCGGGCGGGCCCCCGTGGGCCACACCGCGCGCAGCGCGCGGGCGAGCGGGGCCCCCGCCACGGGAACCTCGACGAGGCGGCGGGCCGCCAACTCGTCCACCAGGGCCAGCTCCGACAGCACGCACGGCCCGGCGCCGCTGACCGCCGCCGCCTTCACGGCGGTGGTGGAGGCCAGCTCCAGCAGCGGGGCCGCCAGTCCCCCGGACCGGGCCAGGGCCGCGTCCAGGACCTGCCGGGTCCCCGAGCCCCGCTCGCGCAGGATCAGGGCGGTCCCGGCCAGTTCCTCCGCCGCGACCCCCTTGGACCGCCGGGCCCACGGGTGCGTCGGGGCGACCGCCACCAGGAGGCGGTCCTGCGCGATGACGGCGGAGTCCAGGCCCTCCGGTACCGACAGGCCCTCCACGAAGCCGAGGTCCGCCTCGTGGGCCAGGACCCGCTGGGCCACGTCGGCGGAGTTCCCGGCGTGCAGGGAGACCGCCGTGTCCGGACGGTCCCCGCGCAGGGCGATCAGCCAGCCCGGCAGCAGGTACTCCGCGATGGTCATGCTGGCCGCCACCCGCAGCCGGGAGTCGCGCCGGCCCCGTAGCGCCTGGGCCCCCGCGTCGAAGGCCTCGGCCGCCTCCACGACCCGCCGGGCCCAGTCCGTGACGAGCGCGCCCTCGGCCGTCAGCGTCGAGCCGCGCGGGGAGCGGTCCACCAGGGCCACCCCGAGCCGCGCCTCCATCGCCCTGATCCGGCTGCTCGCCGCGGGCTGCGTGATCCCCAGCCGGCGCGCGGCACCGCTCAGGCTGCCGACCCGCGCGACCGTGAGCAGCAGCTCCATCGCACCCAGGTCCGGCACGCGGTGCGCCAGCGGGACCGTCTCCTCATCACCCATAACATCAGTTTATGGCCTTATAGACAGGTGATCCCTGCCGTACGGTCCGGAGCGACGGGAGGCTGGACCCATGGCCACCACCCTCGTGCGACCCCGCACCGTCATCGACATCGCGCCCCGGACCCACAAGGTCCCCGCGCTGCGCCACCTCGGCCCCAACTGGTACGCCTCCGTCATGGGCACGGCCATGATCGCCAACGCGGGAGCCACCCTCCCGTACCAGCTCCCGGGCCAGCGCGTGGCCTGCCAGCTCGTCTGGGCGCTGTCGGCCGTGGCCCTCGCCGTCCTGCTGACCGCCCGTGCCGGGCACTGGCTCCACCACCGCGACCAGGCCCGAGCCCACCTCCTCGACCCCGCCGTGGCCCCCTTCTACGGGTGCCTGGCGATGGCCCTGCTGGCCGTCGGGGCCGGCACCCTGATCGTCGGGAAGGACATCATCGGGACCGGCGCCGCCGTCGCCGCGGACACCGTGCTCTTCACCGCCGGCACCGCGATAGGCCTGGTCATGGCCGTGCTGGTGCCCTACCTGATGGTGGTCCGGCACAAGGTCGAGGCCTCGCAGGCCAGCCCCGTCTGGCTGCTGCCCGTGGTCTCCCCCATGGTCTCCGCCGCCGTCGGGCCCCTGCTCGTGCCCCACCTGCCCGCCGGTCAGCCCCGGGAGGCGCTGCTGCTGGCCTGCTACGCCATGTTCGGCATCAGCCTGCTGGCCACGCTGATGCTGCTCCCCCTGGTCTTCGGCCGGCTGATCGTGAGCGGCCCCCTGCCCCTGGCCCTCACCCCGGCCCTGTTCCTGGTGCTCGGCCCCCTCGGCCAGTCCACCACCGCCGTGAACCAGCTCGCGGACGTGGCCCCCGGCGCGATCACCGCCCCCTACGCCGACGCACTGGCCGCCTTCGCCGTGGTCTACGGGGTGCCCGTGATGGGCTTCGCCCTGCTGTGGCTGGCCCTGGCAGCCTCGATGCTGGTCCGGGCCGCCCGGAACGGCATGGGCTTCGCGATGACCTGGTGGGCGCTGACCTTCCCCGTCGGCACCTGCGTCACCGGTTCCGCCGGACTGGCCCGGCACACCGGCCTGGACGCCTTCGCCTGGCTGGCCACCGCCCTGTTCCTCGGCCTGGTCGCCGCCTGGCTGGCGACCGCCGCCCACACCCTGCGCGGCCTGTTCACCGGCCGGCTGCTCCCCACGACCCGCTGAGCGCCCTGCCCAGCACCTCCGGGGCCTCAGCCAGCGAGGGCCCGTACCAGGTCAGGTGGCGTCCGCTGACGAGGGCGGCCGGGAGGCCCGGAAAGGCCTCCGGGCCGTCCCCGTCGCTGAAGGCGTAGGGCTCGTCCGGGAGCACCACCAGATCGCAACCGCTCGCCGCCAGCTCGGCGACCGGCACTTTCGGATACCGCTCGGGGTGGTCCCCGTAGGCGTTGCGGACCCCCAGCCGGGCGAGGAGGTCCCCCGCGAAGGTGTTCCGGCCCAGCACCATCCAGGGCCGGCGCCAGACGGGCACGAAGGCCCTCAGCTCCCCGGGCGGCTCCACAGCCGCCCAGGCCGCCTCCGCCCGGTCCAGCCACTCGGGCCGCTCCAGCCCCAGCGCCCCCACCAGTACCCGGTCCAGCTCGGCGAAGGCCTGCGGGAGGTCCCGGACCTCGGTCACCAGCACCTCCGCCCCGGCCGCACGCAGGGCGTCGAGGTCCGGGAGCCGGTTCTCCTCCTCGTTGGCGATCACCAGGTCCGGGCGCAGGCCGGCGATCCTCCGCACGTCGGGGTTCTTCGTCCCCCCGATCCGCACCGCGGCCCCGAAGTCCGCCGGGTGCGTGCACCAGTCCGTCACCCCCACGAGCAGCCCCGGGGCGGTCACCGCCACCGCCTCGGTCAGGGAGGGCACGAGCGAGACGACGCGCACCGGCTCAGTGCTCCGGCGAGGGGGGCTCGGAGGTGGCGTGGATGTGGTCGCCCACCGCCACGACCAGGAGCTTGGTGTCCTCGCTCGTGGCCCGCCAGCGGTGGCGCACCCCACCGGAGAGGAACAGCGCGTCCCCGCTCTCCAGCCGGTAGGCCCGCCCCTCCGCCTCCACCTGGCAGGCGCCCGAAACCACGTACATCAGCTCGTCGTTGCGGTGCTGGTACTCGCGTCCGGCGTCCTGGTCCCCGGTGAACTCCAGCGCGTGCAGCTGGTGGTGACCGCGCACGAGGGGCCGTACGCCCATCACCGGGCTCAGCCCGGACTCGTCACCGGACCGTACGAGGTCCACCGTGCGCGCCGTGTCGGAGGCGGCCAGCAGCTCGACCGCGGTGGTTTCCAGCGCGTCGGCCACCCGCTCCAGCGATCGCATGCTGGGGCGGGCCCGTTCGTTCTCTATCTGGCTCAGGAAGGGGACGGACAGGCCGCTGCGCGCCGACACCGCGGCGAGGGTCAAGTGGAGCGCGCGGCGCCGTTTGCGCACGGCCACGCCCACCCGCAGCGGCTCTTTGGAGTCCTTCTCCTTGTCGTTGCCGTCTTCCTTGTCGTTCATCTCGGGGCTGCCCTCCCCTGTCCTGGTGCACATCGGTGTGCTGTAAGCACCTTAGCCAGCAACCGCCCCCGGATTCGCCCGCACGGGCCCACCGGGCCCCACCCCGGTGGTGTCCCGTGGTCCCCCGGTCACCCTACGTGGCCCCCGGGCGCGCGCCACAGCACACGGTCGACGTCGAGGATCACTACGTCACCTGACGGCTTGACCAGCAGCCGGGCGCCGGGGTGGCCGGCGGTGCCGCTGGTCCAGACGGAGGCGCCCGCCTCGGTGCGCACGGTCAGCTCGCCGTCGCGGGAGAAGAGGGCGTCGTGGCCGGTGCCCGCCGTGCCGGCGCTCCACCGGTGGGCCCCGGAGCGGTCGAGGACGACGAGGTCCCCGTCGGCGTCGAGGGTCAGGCGGACCGCACCGGCGTCGAGGACGTCGCCGGCCCGCAGGACGGTGCCGGGGTGGACCTCGACGGAGTCGTCGAGGGTGCCCCGGGAGAGGGCCAGCAGGGTGGGCAGGGAGGGGGTGAAGGCGTACAGGGCGCCCTGGGTGCGCACGTAGCGGCCGAAGCGCAGGGTGCAGGCCCGGCTGCCGCTGTCCGACTCGGTCTCGAAGGTGACCGGTGAGTCCGGACCGATCACCGGGTCGGCGCCGACGCGCGGGTTGCGGCCGGCCGGGAAGTCCGACTCGTTGACCCATTTCTTGGCGACGAACTCGAACTGCTGGACCAGGTCGGCCTGGTAGCCGATGAACAGCAGTCCGCGCGGGGTGTCGGGGCCGCCCGCGCCCTCGGGGTGCTGGGGGTCGTAGGCGGGGCCGAAGGGGATGCCGCGCCGGATGATGCGGCGGTTGTCGAGGACGCCGGGGTCGAGGGCGGGCCGGCCGGGGCCGGGGACGAGGCCGTCGCGCGGGTTGCCCTTGCGGATGTGGGCGAACAGCGGGGTGTGCCAGCCCTGCGCGTCCTCGTGGTAAGTCAGGCGGGCGTCCGGGTCGGTGCCCACCGGGCCCGGCACCTCGGCGAGCGGGCAGCCCGCGATGGGGGTGCCGCCGGGCCAGCGGCCGACCAACCGGGCCGCGACCCACGTCGCGGTCGCGTCCGGCGGCGCGGCCCCGGCCTTCTTCAGTTCCACCAGCCGCCGGCGGGCCTGCTCCCACCAGCCGGGGACGTCCTGGGCGAGACGGCGCACCACCTGGAACGACCCTCCCGTGGCCCAGGCGGGCAGCCCGGCGGGCCGCTGCCCGGCCTTCTCCTGTCCCACGAGGAACTCCCCGGCCGGGACCAGCCGCGTCCCGGGCTTGCCCTGCACGGTGGTCCCCGTCTCCGGGTCGGGCGCATGGAAGCCGCGGACGCCGGGCTGGCTGATGCCGTCGGTGAACCCGAAGTGCTCGTGACCGCGCAGGGCTCCGGGAAGCGTGCCGGCGTCCTGCCGGAAGACGATCGTGGCGCCGGCGGTGGCGAGGGCCTCCCGGTGGCGCGTGACGCTCCTCGCGAGCCGGTCGGGGTCGTCCGCGGAGAGGCTGAGGACCGCGTGCACGGCGCGCCGCGGTTCCTCGGCGCCGAACAGCCAGGACGCGGGGGCGCTGGCGCCGGTGTCCCCGAGCGCCTCCGCGCGAAGGGCGGCGCCCTGCCTGAACGCCTCGGCGGTGCTGCCGGCCGGCACCGCGGGGAAGGGGTCCCGTCCCGCGAACAGCCGCAGCCCGGGGTAGGTCAGGGAGAGTCCGGTCCACAGGGCCGACAGGGAGGCCGGGTCGGTGCCCCCCGCCTTGACCCGGGCCGCGCTGAAGAGGGCGTTGAAGCGGGCCATCTCCTCGGTGGTGGAGAGCTCGGGGACCAGCCGGGCGAGCCAGCGGCGGGCCAGGACCACGTCCCGGAAGTGCAGGAGCAGCAGGCAGGCCTGGTCCTTGCGGGAGCCGGCCAGGACGTCGCCCTGGGTGGTGCGGTCCGCGCGCAGGGGCAGCTCGGCGGCCTCGGCCGGCCGGTCCGCGAGGGGCGCCGCGGCGGCCGTCGCGGCCGCGGCGGTGCGGGGACACACCGCGAGGGCGGCGGCCCCCGCGCCGGCCATGATCACGGTCCGGCGGGCGGGGGCGGAGGAGGGGACGGCATCCATGGGAACTCCTGGGTGGGGAACGAACGGAAGAACGCCCCCGGCCGCGTCGGGCGGCGACGGGGCGGGGCGCGGGGAGCACGGGGTACGGGCTTTGGGCCCGCGCGAGCGCGGACCGTGCCGTGCGGCGGGGTACGGGTCCAGGGCCAGGGTCCGGTTCAGGCCTGGTCCGGCCGGGGTGGGGCGGGGCCTGTCCGGGTGCAGGCGGGCCGGTCCGGGTGGAGCTGGGTCGAGTCGGTCGGGTCAGGCCCGGGGCAAGGCCCAGGGCCGGGTCAGGCCGGGTCGGGGCAGGCCGCGGTCGGGTCCGGTCCGGTCCGGTCAGGCCGGGTCGGGTCGGGCCGGGCCGGGTCGGGTCGGGCCGGGTCGGGCCCGCTTCGGGGCCGGTTCAGGGCCCGGTCAGCCCCGGGTCAGCCCCGGCTCCCGGCCGGGTCCCGGGAGGGTGGTGGGTGGGCCGCGGGCCGCAGGCCAACCGCACGGAAGCGGAAGGCGGCCACGGGAAGCCGCCGCGGTCTCCCGGCCCCTCGACGGGTCGATCGTGGAACGACGCCCGGGACTCGGCCGCGGGTGCGGGGCGGGGCCGCCCCGACCGGGCGCCACCCCGTGGACGGACCCGTCACCCGATCAGGACCGCGCCTATGAGCCCCCCGCCCACCGGGCCGGCGGCCGGAACGGCGCGGACAGCGGCGGCGACGGAAGCGGCGGCGGCGATTGCGGCGACGACGGCGATGACGGCGGCCATGGGCGTCCGAGACTCCTCGCATGGGGGGACCGGGCGGGCAGAACGTCCTGCCAGTGATCAACACCCTCCGCGAAAGCCCGCCCCCGCGCGCGCCGGAGGCACTGTTGGAGTGACGGCGGGAGTGGCGGATGGAGTGTCGGCGCCGCCACCGCCCGCGGCCCCGTCGGCCCCACCGGCCCCCACCGCCCGTGCGGCATCATCGTCTCCGTGACGACACGACGCCTGATGCTCCTGGACACCGCCTCCCTCTACTACCGCGCCTACTTCGGCGTGCCGGACTCCGTGAAGGCCCCCGACGGCACCCCGGTCAACGCGGTCCGCGGGCTGCTCGACTTCATCGGGCGCCTGGTCCAGGACCACCGCCCGGACGACCTGGTGGCCTGCATGGACGCCGACTGGCGGCCCCACTGGCGAGTGGAGCTGATCCCCTCCTACAAGGCGCACCGGGTCGCGCAGGAGACGGAGACCGGCCCCGACGTGGAGGAGACCCCGGACACCCTCGCCCCGCAGGTGCCGATCATCGAGGCGGCCCTGGACGCCTTCGGCATCGCCCGGGTCGGCGTCGCCGGGTACGAGGCGGACGACGTGATCGGCACGCTCACCGCACGGGCGACCGGCCCGGTGGACATCGTCACCGGCGACCGGGACCTCTACCAGCTGGTGGACGACGCCCGGCGCCGCCGCGTCCTGTACCCCCTCAAGGGCGTCGGCACCCTCCAGGTCACGGACGAGGCCTGGCTGCGCGAGAAGTACGGGGTGGACGGCCCCGGCTACGCGGACCTCGCACTGCTGCGCGGCGACCCGAGCGACGGCCTGCCGGGCGTTCCCGGCATCGGCGAGAAGACGGCGGCGAAGCTGCTGGACGCGTACGGGGACCTCGCGGGCATCCTGGCCGCGGTCGGCGACCCGAAGTCGAAGCTGACCCCCACCCAGCGCAAGCGGCTGGAGGAATCCCGGCCGTATCTGGCGGTGGCGCCCAAGGTCGTCAAGGTGGCCTCCGACGTGCCGATCCCGGCCTTCGACCCGGCCCTTCCGCACCTTCCGGCACAGCCGGAACTGGTGGACGCACTCGCCCATCGGTGGGGTTTGGGAGGAGCAGTGTCCCGCCTGAGCAGCGCGCTGCGCCCATGAGGTGCTAACTTAGGTAATCCTAAGCTTCGTAAGTTCAGGGGAGACGCCGTGGCAGAAGGACGCGCCCGCACTGTCGGCACCGCAGTCGTCGTACGCACCGAGCGGCTGACGCCGCACATGGTCCGGCTCGTGCTGGGCGGTGACGGGCTGGCTGATTTCGGCGCGGGCGTGTACACCGACCACTACGTGAAGCTGCTGTTCGCCCCCGAGGGCGTGCGCTACGCGGAGCCCTGGGACCTGGACCGGATCCGCGCGACGCACCACCGCGAGGCCTGGCCGCGCCAGCGCGCGTACACGGTCCGCGGGTGGGACCCGACGCGCCGGGAGCTGACCCTGGACTTCGTCGTCCACGGCGACGAGGGGCTGGCCGGCCCCTGGGCGGCCCGCGTCCAGCCGGGCGAAACGGTGCACTTCCTCGGCCCGGGCGGCGCCTACGCTCCCGACCCGATGGCCGGCTGGCACCTCCTGGTGGGCGACGAGAGCGCGCTTCCGGCGATCGCCGCCGCCATGGAGCGGATGCCGGTGGGCGCGCGGGTGCACGCCTTCATCGAGATCGACGGCCCGGCCGACGAGCAGGAGATCACCACGCCGGACGGGATCGTCCCGGTCTGGCTGCACCGCGGGGACCGTCCGGTGGGCGCGGCCCTCGTGGAGGCCGTCACCTCGCTGGAGTTCCCCTCCCCGGACGTCCACGCCTTCGTCCACGGCGAGGCGGGCTTCGTGAAGGAGCTCCGCCGCCACCTCCGCCTGGACCGCGGGATCACGCGCGACCGCCTGTCGATCTCGGGCTACTGGCGCCAGGGCGAGACGGACGAGGGCTGGCGCGCGATCAAGCGCGACTGGAACGCCACGGTGGAGGCCGAACAGGACCTCACCACAGCCGCGGCGGCCTGACCCACCCCGCCGACCTTCGCGGCGCCCGGACCCCGCCGATCTCCGCGGCGATCCGACCCAGCCGGCGTCCGCCGCATCCGGCCCCGCCGGCTCCGCGGCGATCCAGCCCCCGCCGGCGTTTGAGGCGCGGGGGTCGGGGGGCGGCGCCCCCGGCAACGGCGCCGCGCCGGATGCAGCCCCCGGCCCCGCCCACCGGGCCGCCCGCCCCCTCCCCGCGGCCGGCGGAGCCGACGGGCAGGGGCGGCCGCCCGGCGTGACAATGACCCCATGCGTACGCTCCGCGCCGCGGGACTGGCCGGAGCCGTGTTCCTCCTCGCCTCGGCGGCGGCCACCGCCGCCCCCGCGGGAGCCTCGGCGGCCCTGTCACCGGCCCCGTCACCGTCACCGGCCCCGAAACCGCCCCCGCCGCCGAAACCCCTGCTGAGCGACTCCGCCGTCGCCGTCGCCGTGGCCCGTCTCGACGCCACCGTCACCGACGGCATGCGCCGCACGGGCGTGCCCGGCCTCTCCGTCGCGGTGGTCCACGACGACCGGGTCGTCTACCTCAAGGGCTTCGGCCTCCGCCGCACCGGGGACCCGGCGAAGGTCGGCCCCGACACGGTCTTCCAGCTGGCCTCCCTCTCGAAGCCGATCTCCTCCACCGTCGTGGCCGCCACCCTCACCGACCCCGCCGCCTGGGACGAACCGCTGGGCGCCGCCCCGCCCGGCTTCGCGCTCAAGGACCCCTGGGTCACCGCGCACGTCACCGCCGCCGACCTCTTCTCGCACCGCAGCGGCCTTCCCGACCATGCCGGGGACCTCCTCGAAGACCTCGGCTACGACCGCCCGTACATCCTCGGCCACCTCCGCCTCGAACCCCTCTCCCCCTTCCGCGCGAGCTACGCCTACACCAACTTCGGCCTCACCGCCGCCGCCGAGGCCGTCGCCCGCGCGCACGGCGTCAGCTGGCAGAAGCTGAGCGAGGACACCCTCTTCAAGCCCGCCGGGATGACCCGTACCAGCACCGAGTTCTCCGCCTACGCACACGCCGCCGACCGCGCCTACGGTCACGTCGAGAACCCCGACGGCACCTGGAGCCCCCGCTACGTGCGCGACGCCGACGCCCAGGCCCCGGCTGGCGGGGTCAGCTCCACCGCCCGCGACATGTCCCGCTGGCTGCGCCTCCAGCTCGCCGACGGCACCCTCGACGGAAAGCGGATCGTCCCCGCCGACACCCTGAACCGCACCCGCGTCCCCGAGATCGTCGCCCAGGCACGGACGCCCGGCGGCACCCCGCAGTTCTACGGCCTCGGCTGGAACGTCGGCTACGACGACGCCGGCCGGCTGCGCCTGAGCCACTCCGGCGCCTTCGAGCTCGGCGCCAACTCCAACGTGACCATGCTCCCCCTGGAACGGCTCGGCATCGTCGTCCTGACCAACGGCGCCCCCGCCGGTCTCGCCGACGCCGTGGCCCTGGACTTCTTCGACACCGCCGAGCACGGCCGGCCCACCACCGACTGGCTGCCCCTGACCGCCTCCCTCTACGCGGGGCTCGCCGACGCGGACCGCTCCCCCACCGACTACGCGCACCCGCCCGCCGGCGCGAAGCCCGCCCGCGACCCGTCCGCGTACACCGGCACCTACCGCAACCCGTACTACGGCCCCCTCACCGTCACCACGGCCCCCGACGGCCAGGGCCTGGTCCTCTCCCTGGGCCCCGGGCCGCTGCGCTTCCCCCTCACCCACTACGACGGCGACACCTTCAGCTTCGTGACCACCGGCGAGAACGCCGTCGGCCGCACCGGCGTCACCTTCTCGAACGGCACGGTCCGCGTCGAGTACCTGGACGAGAACCACCTCGGCACCTTCACCCTGCAGTAGCCCCCTACCCTGGTCCCGATGAGCCGCAGATCCCACATCCCGCCCGCACCGCTCCCCCAGATCGCCGGCATCGACCCGGTCCGCATGCGCCTGCCCCCCGACCCGGACGGGCGGTGGCGGCTCCTCGGCGACTATCTGACCGAGCGCTACGCCGGCACGCGCGGCGCCGAATCGATGGCGCGGCTGCTGTCCGGCGGGCGGGTGCTCGGCACGGGCGGCCGGGTGCTGCGCCCGCAGGACCCGTACGAGCCGGGCGGCTGGCTCTGGTTCCACCGGGACATGCCCCCCGAGCCGCGCGTACCGTTCCCGATCGGTGTCGTGTACCGCGACCGGCACCTGCTGGTGGTGGACAAGCCGCACTTCCTGGCGACCATCCCGCGCGGCAGCCACGTCACGCAGACCGCCCTGGCCCGGCTGCGCGAGGAACTGGACCTGCCGGCGCTGAGCCCGGCGCACCGGCTGGACCGGATGACGGCGGGTCTGGTGATGTTCAGCATCCGCCCCGAGGACCGCGGCGCCTACCAGCTGCTGTTCCAGGAGCGCCGGGTCCGCAAGGAGTACGAGGCGATCGCCCGCCACGACCCGGCGGTGGAGCTGCCCCGTGTGGTCCGCAGCCACATCGAGAAGGTGCGCGGGGTGATGGCGGCGGTCGAGGTCCCGGACGCCGAACCCAACGCCGAGAGCCTGGTCGAGCTCACCGGCACCCGGGGCCCCCTGGGCCGCTACCGGCTGACCCCCCACACCGGCCGCACCCACCAGCTGCGGGTGCACATGAACGCGCTGGGCCTGCCCCTGCTCGGCGATCCGGTCTACCCGGTGGTGGCCGCGGCGGCCGACCCGGCGGACTACCGCCGTCCGCTCCAGCTGCTGGCCCGGACCCTGTCCTTCACCGATCCGGTCACCGGCCTGGAGCACCGCCTGGAGACGGACCTCACCCTGCGGGCCTGGGAGGACCCGGAAGGCTGGGAACGGGATCCGGGGCCGGCGACGGCGTGAGGCCCGCGATCCGCAGGGCGGCGTCGGCGGCCGCCTCGGCGAAGGCCGCCACCGGGCGGCCCGGAGCGGACCGGTGGATCAGCATGACGCCCTCGATCATGCCGAACACCAGGTCGTTGCGGAGCGTCAGACCCTCGGCGTCCCCGGCGAGTTCGGCGCCCACGGACGTGGCGTGCAGCAACGTCCGGTAGGCGTCGCGCAGTTCGTCGCGCATCCGCCGGAACGGCGCGAAGCGCGGACCCCGCAGCTCCGGCAGCAGGTAGAGGGCGCCGAGGTCGTACGGTCCCCCGCACAGCAGCAGCACGTCCGAGCGGCACAGCTCCCACAGCCGGTGCGCGGCGGGCCGGCCGCCGTCGGCCAGCAGCCGCCGCGACAGGACCAGGGAGGGCGTGACCGTGGACTCCAGGAGTTCGGCGAGGAGTTCCTCCTTGCCGGCGAAGTAGTGGTACATCGTGGCCTGGCGCAGTCCGGCCCGTTCGGCCACCGCCCGTGTGGTGGTGGCCGCGTACCCGCGTACCGTGAAGAGCTCGGCCGCCGCGCAGAGGAGCTCCTCGCGCGGCGGCCGGCCGCTGTACGGTCTGAGCTGGTCGGCGCGTGGCCGGCCGACCCGTCTCGGTCCTTCGTCCGTTCCACCGGTCATGCGCCGATCGTCGCACAGGACACGCTCAAACGATCATGGCAAGAGATGAGATCCGGCCATCCCGGCCTTTAGAGGAAGACCCAAAAGGGCCTATCCGACCGAGCTGTAGGCCACTACACCCCGAAGCAGGGCGTCCACGGCCTTACGGGCATTGCGCGCCACCGTGCTCCCGCCCGCCGAGGACGCCGGGGCCGAGGAGCCCGGAGCCGCCGCGGCGATCTGCCCCAGGACGTCGATGACCTGCTTGCACCAGCGCACGAAGTCACCGGCCGGCATCTCCGCCTCGCGCAGCACCTCGTCCAGGCTCTTGTCGGAGGCCCACTGGTACGCCGCCCACGCGAAGCCGAGGTCCGGCTCGCGCTGGCCCACGCCCTCCGCCTGGTTGATGCGGTGCTCCTCCTCCAGCGCGTCGAGCCGGCCCCAGATCCGGACCATCTCGCCGAGCGCCGCCTTGGCCGGACCGTTCGGCACCTTCGGCGGCACGGCGTCGTCCGACTGCCGGGCCTCGAAGACCAACGCCGAGACGCAGGCCGCCAGTTCCGCCGGGCTGAGCCCCTCCCAGACCCCCTCGCGCAGACACTCCGACGCCAGCAGGTCGAGCTCGCCGTAGAGCCGGGCGAGCCGCTTGCCGTGCACGGTGACCTCGTCCTCGCGCAGGTAGTCCAGCTCGGTCAGCAGCGCGTGGATCCGGTCGAAGGTGCGGGCGATGGTGTTCGTCCGGCCCTCGATGCGCCGCTCCAGCTGCTGCGTGTCCCGCTTGAGCCGGTGGAAGCGCTCCGCCCAACGCGCGTGGTCCTCACGCTCGTCACAGCCGTGGCAGGGGTGCGCGCGCAGCTCGGCCCGCAGCCGGGCGATCTCGCGGTCGTCGGCCGCCGCCGCCCGGCCCGGACGGTGCCGCTCGGGCGCGATGTGACCGGCCTTGTTGCGCAGCGCCGTCGCCAGGTCCCTGCGGGACTGCGGCGAACGGGCGTTGAACGTCTTGGGGATCCGCATCCGGTCGATGGCCTCGACCGGCACCGGGAAGTCGATCGCGGCGAGCCGCTTGACCTGCCGCTCCGCGGTCAGCACCAGCGGGCGCGGACCCTCGGCGTACTCGTACCCGCGCTGGCCGTGAACCCGCCCCGCCGGCACGCCCGGGTCCAGCACCAGCGCGAGCCCGGCGAACTTGCCCGTCGGCACGTGGATGACGTCGCCCGGCTTGAGCCGCTCCAGCGAACTGGCCGCCTGTGCCCGGCGCTGCGCCGCGCCCTGCTTGGCCAGGTCCGTCTCACGGTCCTTCAGGTCGCGGCGCAGCCGCGCGTACTCCTCGAAGTCCCCCAGGTGACAGGTCATGCCCTCGCGGTAGCCCGTCAGGCCCTCCTCGTTGCGCTGGACCTGCCGGGAGATGCCCACGACGGAGCGGTCGGCCTGGAACTGCGCGAAGGAGGTCTCCAGGAGCTCGCGCGAGCGGTGCCGCCCGAACTGCTGGACCAGGTTCACGGCCATGTTGTACGAGGGCTTGAAGCTGGAACGCAGCGGATAGGTACGGGTACCCGCGAGCCCCGCCAGCCCCACCGGGTCCATGCCGCGCTGCCAGAGCACCACCGCGTGGCCCTCGACGTCGATGCCGCGCCGCCCGGCCCGACCGGTCAGCTGCGTGTACTCGCCGGGGGTGATGTCGGCGTGCTGCTCGCCGTTCCACTTGACCAGCTTCTCCAGGATGACCGTGCGCGCGGGCATGTTGATGCCCAGCGCGAGGGTCTCGGTGGCGAAGACGGCCTTGACCAGACCGCGGACGAAGAGCTCCTCCACTACCTCCTTGAAGGTGGGCAGCATGCCCGCGTGGTGCGCGGCGATGCCCCGCTCCAGGCCTTCGAGCCACTCGTAGTAGCCCAGGACGTGCAGGTCCTCGGCCGGGATGGAGGCGGTCCGCTCCTCGACGATCTCGCGGACCTTCAGCCGCGCGGTGTCGTCGTTGAGCCGCAGGCCCGCGTACAGGCACTGCTGGACGGCGGCCTCGCAGCCGGCCCGGCTGAAGATGAAGTTGATGGCGGGCAGCAGGTTGTCGCCGTCCAGGCGTGCGATGACCTCGGGCCTGCTGGGGGTCCAGATCCGGCCGCGGGAGCGGCGCTCGCGCTCGCGGTCGGCCTCGCGGACCATCTTGCCGCGCCGCCGGTCCTTGGGACTGTAGGTACGGGTGTTCTCCTCGCGGGCCATGCGCAGCAGGTCGGGGTTGACCTCGCGGCGCGCGGAGCCGCGGCCGCCGTGGTCGGACTCCTCCTCGAAGAGGTCGTAGACCCGCCGGCCGGCCATCACGTGCTGCCACAGCGGTACGGGCCGCTCCTCGGAGACGATCACCTCGGTGTCGCCGCGCACGGTGTCGAGCCAGTCGCCGAACTCCTCGGCGTTGGAGACGGTGGCGGACAGCGACACCAGGGTCACCGACTCGGGGAGGTGGATGATCACTTCCTCCCAGACGGCTCCGCGGAACCGGTCGGAGAGGTAGTGCACCTCGTCCATCACGACGTAGCCCAGGCCCAGGAGCGACCGGGAGCCCGCGTAGAGCATGTTGCGGAGCACCTCGGTGGTCATCACGACCACCGGCGCCTCGGAGTTGACGCTGTTGTCGCCGGTCAGCAGGCCCACCTTGGAGGCGCCGTAGCGCTTGACGAGGTCGGCGTACTTCTGGTTCGACAGGGCCTTGATCGGCGTCGTGTAGAAGCATTTGCGCCCCTGTTGGAGCGCGAGGTGCACGGCGAACTCGCCGACGATGGTCTTTCCCGAACCGGTCGGGGCGGCGACCAGGACGCCCTTGCCGGCCTCCAGTGCCTTGCAGGCCTCGACCTGGTACGGGTCCAGGTCGAATTCGTACATCTCGCGGAAGGGGGCCAGGGCGGTGGCCTCTTCGGCGGCGCGGATCCGGGCAGCGGCGTACCGCTCGGCGGGGGAGAGTTCTTCGGTCATCTTGCTGTCGAGCCTACCCGCCCCCTCCGACAACAGTCGCGATCATTTAAGTGAGCAGCCGCAGGGCTGCGGGGACGCACCGCGCGGTCACCGGGAGCGGGCCCAGCCGCTCCCCGTCGGCGTAGGCGGTGAGCGCGGCCGACTCCAGGGTGACCTCGGCGGCCCGGTGCACGGTGACCTTGGGGTGGGAGAGGTGCGTCCCCTTGTAGACCTGCGGAAACACCTTCAGCAGGGTGCCGCGGCCGCAGTCGCCGACCACCGTGACGTCGAAGAGCCCGTCGTCCGGTTCGGCGTCCGCGCAGATGCGCATCCCGCCGCCGTACGAGGACCCGTTGCCGACGGCCACGAGCGTGGCCTCCGTCTCGATCACCCGGCCCCCGTCGAGGGTGATCCGGTACGGGAAGGGCCGGAAGGCGGCCAGCTCCGCGAGGATGGCCAGGTCGTACTTGAAGCGGCCGAGCGGCAGCCGCATCCGGTTGCCGCGGTCGTTGACCCGCGAGTCGAAGCCGGAGCACAGCACGGTCCCGTACCAGGTGTCATCGGCGCGGCCGAGGTCGATCTCCCGTATCCGGCCCTCCTTGAGGGCCTCGGCGGCGAGCCGCCCCGCCCGCTCGGGCTCCCGTACGGGCAGTCCCATCGAGCGGGCGAAGTCGTTCCCGGTGCCGGCCGCGACCACGCCGAGGGGGACCGCCGTCCCGGCCAGGGCCTGGAGGGCGAGGGAGACCACCCCGTCACCGCCGACGGCGATCACCGCGCCGGTGCCGTCGCGGACGTCCGCGCGCAGCCGGGCCAGGGCGTCGGCCGCGTCGGTGCCGACCACGGTCCGGACGGAGAATCCGGCCTCCCGGAGCGCGGAAGCGGCCGGCTGCGCGGCGTGCGCGCCCCGGCCGCGTCCCGCGGTGGGATTCACGAAGAGGGTGATCTCTGAGGACACCCCGGGAATGTACCCGAGGGTGATCTCCGCGCTCACCCGTTTCCCGGGGGGCGCCTCCCGGCGGTGGCCGGGGGCGCACCCGTCAGGTGGCGTCGTCGTAACCGTTGATCTGCCGACGGCCGCCGTCGGCCTGCTCGGGGAGCGCGGAGGCGGCCGGGGCCCGCTCCGTCGCGCCGACCGGGGCCGGGGTCAGGTCGACCTCGGAGGCCTCGTCGTCGTCGAGGTCGGCGTCGGGGTTGGCGCGCCGGCGGCGCCGGTCGTTCAGCAGGCAGATCCCCAGGGCGATGAAGTACAGGGCCACGATCGGGGAGGCCAGCGTCAGCATGGTGAGCGGGTCACCGGTGGGCGTCGCGAAGGCCGCGAAGATCGTGATGCCGAGGACCATGCCGCGCCACCAGCTGCCCAGCCGCTTGGCGCTGAGCACACCGGTGAAGTTCAGCAGCACCAGCATCAGCGGCAGCTCGAAGGCGAGGCCGAAGACCACGACCATGCGCGTGACGAGGTCGAGGTAGTCGTCGACCGGCAGCAGGTTCTTGACGTGGTCCGGCGTGAAGCCGAGGAGGATCTCCGCCGTCTGCGGCAGGATCTTGTACGCGAGCACCGCGCCGGCGAGGAACAGCGGGGCGCCGACCGCCACGAAGCTCAGCGCGTACTTCTTCTCGTTCCGGTGCAGGCCCGGGGCGGCGAACGCCCACAGCTGGTAGAGCCAGACGGGCGCGGACATCACGATGCCCGCGGACAGGCCGACCTTCAGCGCGATGGAGAAGGGCGCGGTCAGGCCGTTCGTCGTCATCTCGGCACAGGGGGCACCGTTGCGCTGGTGCGTGGCCCCGTTGGTGCAGCCGACGGACGAGAGCATCGGCTCCAGCAGGAAGTCGATGATCGGCCGGTAGAAGTAGGCCGTGACGATGGTCACCACGACGATCGCCAGCACCGACTTCAGCAGGCGGTTTCTCAGCTCACGCAGGTGCTCGACCAGCGGCATGCGCCCTTCGGCGTCCTTGGCCCGGTCCTTGTTCCCCTGCTTGCGGGCAGACTTGAGCAACCCACGTCCCTTGTCTCGTTACAGATGACTCGTACGGCGGGCGACCGCCGGATGTCAGGCCTGGGTGGTGCGGTTCGGCTCGCTGACCGGGCGGGCGCTGGTGACGTCACCCGGAGCGGCCTGGATGGTGCGCGGGGCGACGGGCTGGGCCGGGGCCTGGTCGGCGACCGGAGCGGTGGCCGCGGCGTCCTCGGGCTCGCCGTCCTTCTTCATGGCCTTCGCCTCGCTCTTGAGGATCCGGGCCGACTTGCCCAGGGAGCGGGCCATCTCGGGAAGCTTCTTGGCACCGAACAGCAGCACGATGACAGCGATGATCAGAAGGATCTCAAGGGGCTTCAGATTGCCGATCATGTGTGTCTTCCTTCTCACCGAAACGGCTGGTTGTGGTGGCCCGGCGCCTCCGGACGGAGCTCCGGCACCCTCTCTCACAAGGATCGTAACCCCCGAGGGTTAACGCCCGGCAATCCCCCGGGGTATCCCCGCTTGCTTACCGCACCGACGGTACGGGTCCTCCTCCACGGATTCCATATGCGCGGGCCGATGGTCCGCGCGCCTACGGCCGCAGCCCCTGCCCGGCCCGCGCCAGGTCGGCCGCCGCCCGTTCCAGGTCCCCCGAGGCCTCGGTGATCCGGCGGCTGGCCAGGGCCACCTGCCCCGACAGCCGCCGCACCTCCAGGAAGACCCGCACGGCCAGCACGGCGAGGACGGCGACCCCGAGGAAGCCCAGGACAATTGCGAGCATCGGCCACAGCATGGGACGAGCCTAGCGCGCCCGCCTCACACGCTGCGCAGCGTGCTCACCCCACCGCCGGTCAGCAGCTCCACAATGCGCTCACCTGCGGGTTTACGGACCGCGGCCGAGCATTGGGGGCAGGTGAAGGAGTAGAAGGTGGCCCGCCGGCCGATCGCCAGCCGCAGCGCGTCCGCGGCCAGCTCGAAACGGGCCCGGCACTCGGGGCAGGCCGCCTTGAAGGTGACCGCCGCCGGCCCGGATGATGGCGACATCGCTGCCCGCTCCCCCTAGATCCGTTCCCCGTACCCCGCGAGTGCCTCTGCGGCGGCCTTCCGCGCGCTCTGTGCCAGTTCCGGAGGCGACACGATCCGGCCGTCCCGGCCCAGGCGCAGCGCCAGCCGGCGCAGGGAGGCAGGGTCGGGGCTGCGCAGGGTGATCCGCAGACCGCCGTCGGGCCGCTCCTCGGCACTGTCGTGCGGGTAGTACTCGGCGACCCAGCGCCCGCCGGGCCCCACCTCGACCACCACCTCCGGGTCCTCGGCGGCCGGCTGCACCAGCCCCTCGGACAGGTCCCGGGGCTCGATCGCGGGCGGCTCGGCCCGCTCGTCCAGCAGCCTGATCTCGGCCACCCGGTCGAGCCGGAAGGTGCGCCGGGCCTCCGAGAGGTGGCACCACCCCTCCATGTAGGTGTGCCCCACGGCGAACAACCGGATCGGGTCGACGGTGCGCTCGGTCAGCTCGTCACGGGCGGGCGAGTAGTAGCGCAGCCACAGCCGCCGCCGCTCCGCGATGGCCCGGTCGACGTCCGCGAAGACCCCGCCTTCGGACTCGAAGGTCACCGACAGCCGGGAGCTGGCCCCGGCCGCCTCCCCGGCGGCCGCCTCCAGCTTCGCGGTGGCGCGCAGCAGCGCGTCCCGGTCGCCCTCGCGCAGCCCCGGCAGGGTCGCCACCGCGCGGGCGGCGACCAGCAGGGCCGTCGCCTCGTCGGCGGCCAGCCGCAGCGGCTCGGCCGTGGACTCCCCGGAGGCGTCGGGATTGCGCCACCAGATGCGCTCCCCGTCGGTGTCGATGTCGAGCAGGTCCCCGCCGCGGAAGCTGGTCCCGCACATGGGCAGCACGTCGAGGTCCGAGATCAGCTCGTCCTCGGTGATCCCGAAGGCGCGGGCGACGTCGGCGACGTGCGCGCCCGGCCGCTCGCGCAGGTAGGTCACCAGGGACAGCATCCGGCGGGTCTGGTCGATGGCGTTGGCAGCCATGCTGGTACGTCTCCCCCTCAGGGCGTTGCTACGGATGGTGCGGTCAGCCCCGGGCGACGGCGCGCAGCCGGTCCACCACGTCGGCCCGCAGATCGGCCGGCTCGACCACGATGACGTCCGGACCGAACTCCACGAGCCAGGCGTCGAGCCCGTGCCCGTACGGGACCTCCAGCTCGTCCCAGCCGTCGGCGCCCTCGCGCACGGCGGTGGCCTTGGCCCGCAGCGGGTACCCGGCCCCGGCCCGCAGGCGGATCAGCGCGGAACGCTCGCCGCCCTCCCCGGCCCAGCTCGCCACGGTCTCCCGTACGGTCACCACGTCGGGCACCTCGGCGGTGTACTTCCCTGCCCGCGAACGGACCTTCCCGGTGATCCGGGAGAGCCGGAACACGCGCTCCGCCCCGCGGTCGCGGTCGTACCCGGCCAGGTACCAGTGACCGCGCCAGCACTCCAGGGCCCACGGCTCGACCTGACGGGGCTCGGGCCGGGCGGCGTTGGACTTGCGGTACTCGAAGACCACCGGCCGCCGGTCACGGCAGGCCAGCATCAGCGGCTCGAAGGCCGCCTCGTGGACCGGGATGCGCGGCTCGATGGCACTGTGCTGGCCCTCGTACGGGTCACCGGCCTCCGGCATCCCACCGGCCCGCAGCTTCTGCAGGGCGCCGCTGGCCGCCCCGGCGAGCCGGGCCTGCTGCCACACCTTGGCCGCCAGCCCCAGGGCGGCGGCCTCCTCGGCGTCCAGCGAGACGGGAGGCAGCCGGTTGCTGTCCCGGCGGGCCAGGTACCCGGTCTCCCCCTCCAGGTTCTCCACGGTCTCGATCACCAGACCGAGTTCGCGCAGATCGTCCTTGTCCCGCTCGAACATCCGGTTGAAGGATTCGTCGTTCCCGGCTTCCAGGTAAGCCTCGATGGAGCCGCGCAGCTCGCGCTTGCTGAGGGGACGACGGGTCCCCAGCAGACACAGCGCCAGATTCATCAGCCGCTCGGCCTTGGCAATCGCCATCGACGCCGTTCCCCCGCTCCTCGACACACACTCGTGACCGTTGACCGTACCGCCCCGGCCGTCCCGGACAAAAGCGAGGGCCCCCGCCTCACGGACGCTGTTGGTAAATCGGTGAGGGCCTGCGTGACGTCGGCCTGTACGACCCCGTTGGGGTTGTGCAGGCCGTTGTCGTGTTCAGGGGTGGGGTTCGGTGTCGTTGCGTGGGGTGGAGCTGGCACCTGAGCGAGACCTGCGAGCCCGACGCTCCGCACCTGATCACCCACGTCCACACCACCCCGGCACCGGTCAACGACGTCGTCGTCCTGGAGGAGATCCACACTGCCCTGGCCGAGCGGGGGCTTGTGCCGGACGAGCATCTGGTGGATGCCGGATACGTCGGCGCCGAGCAGGTCCACCACGCCCGCCGCGATCACGGTATCGACCTCGTCGGACCGATCGGGAAGATCACCAACCGGGAACAGGCCACCGGCGACTTCTTCGACAGCACCCGCTTCACCGTCGACTGGGGCCAGCGCCGGGCTGTCTGTCCCGGCGGCCGGACCAGCGTTCAGTGGCGAGAAGCCCGAAGCCACCGGGGCACGCCGGTGACCCGTGTCCGGTTCGCCGCCCGGGACTGCGGCCCCTGCGAGCTGAGGACTTCGTGCACCGATGCCAAGACCGGCCGCAACCTCACCCTGCGGCCCCGCGTCGAGCACGACATCCTCCAGCAGACCCGGCCCGAGCAGGACACCGACCAGTGGCGCCGCCGCTACGGCCACCGAGCCGGCGTCGAGGGCACGATCTCCCAAGCCGTCCAGGCTTTCGGCCTGCGCCGATCCCGCTACCGCGGCCTTGCCAAAACCGTTACAGCATCAGCTGACCGGCGCCGCCATCAACCTCGCCCGCCTCGACGCCTGGCTCACCGGCAGACCACTCGCCAAAACCCGCATCTCACCCTTCGCAGCACTCCGCCCCGCTGGATGAGATCCAGCGGGGCGGAATTGACCAACAGGGTCCTCACGGCGGGGGCCCTCACGGTGACTGCCGGTGAATCAGGCGGCCATCAGGTCACAGACGAAGATCAGCGTCTCGCCCGGGGCGATCGCGTCGCCCGCGCCGCGGTCACCGTAGGCCATGTGCGCCGGGATCGTCAGCTTGCGACGGCCGCCGACCTTCATGCCCGCGATGCCCAGGTCCCAGCCCGCGATGACGCGGCCGGCACCGAGCGGGAACTGCAGCGCGGAGCCGCGGTTCCACGAAGCGTCGAACTCCTCACCGGTGGAGAAGGCCACGCCCACGTAGTGGACGGAGACCATGGCACCGGCCTTGGCCTCGGCGCCGTCGCCCTCCCAGATGTCCTCGATGACGAGGTCCTTCGGGGCTTCGCCCTCGGGGAAGTCGATCTCGGGCTTCTCGAGCTTCTGGCTCACGGAACTGCTCCTCATACGTACGAAACGGTCAACCGGAACAGTCTTACACTGCCCCGACGATGTCCACGACGAAGACCAGCGTCGAGTTGGCCGGCAGGTCCTCACCCTTGGCCTGATCCTTGTACGCCTGCTCCGGCGGGATCACCAGCAGCACGCGGCTGCCGACCTTCTTGCCCACCAGACCCTTGTCCCAGCCCTCGATGACCTGGCCCTGACCGATCACCGTCGAGAACGGCGCCCCGGTCTTCCAGGACGTGTCGAACAGCTTCGCCGCGTCCTTGCCCTGGTTCGGCGCCCACGCCGCACCGCTGTACTGCATGTACACGGTCTGGCCGGACTTGACCTCCGGACCCTTGCCCTCGATCAGGACCTTGTCGACCAGCTCCTTCGGAGGGTCGTTCTTCGGGACCGTGATCGTCGCGGCCTCGTCCTTGTCCGCCTTCACCTGCGGCAGGTCGGACGGGATCGGCGCCTGCGTGCCCTCGGCCTTCTTCGGCATCACCGAATCCAGGTCCAGCACGAACACCAGGTTGTCCTTCGGGCCGACCCCCAGCTGGGGCTGGCCCTGCGCACCGAACGCCGCCGCCGGCGGGGCGACGACCAGCACACGGCTGCCGACCTTCTTGCCCACCACCGAGTCGCTGAACAGCGGCAGGATCGACTGCGAACCGGCCGGCACGACCAGCGGCTGCCCGTCCTTGTCATAGGAACCCTGCAGGTCCTTGCCGCTCTTCCAGACCTTGCCGGTGTACTTCGTCAGGACGAGGTCGTCCTTCTTGATCACCGGGCCACTGCCCTCCGTGACGGTGTGCACCACGAACTTGCCGCTCGGCTCGCCCTTGGGGACGGTGATCTCCGCCTTCTTACCCGCCTCACCCGCCACCGACGGCATCGGGTCCGCGGAGTCCACCGGCTTCGGAACGTCAGCGGGCTTCGAAGCGTCGGCCGACGGAGACGCGGAGTCCTTCTTCCCGGAGTCGTCGCCCCCTCCGCAGGCCGCGGTGAGCATCAGAGCCGGCACGATGAGCGCGGCAGCAAGTCGGCGTCGCACAATGGTCCTCAGGGTCGCTGGAATGGTCCGTCCTGGGGCCTGTCGTCAAAGTCCTGTCGTCGCCCGGAGGGCGGCCCCACGGCGTCCGGTGCGTGCTCTCGGCGTGCCGGGCGGAAGCCCTCGTACTGGACGTACTCGGGATTCCGCCCGGTGCGGCGAGAGCGCGTGCCGGGCGTCGCGGGGCAGACGGGAGTTTGACGACAGGCCCCAGCGGCCCACTCTACGGGCTGCCCCCTCCGCGACAAGGCGGTGGCGTGCGAAGACCCCGCACGCCACCGCGCACGGGGTCCCCGGCCCACCGGCCTCACATGCCGGCGATGAGCTTCTCCACCCGGTCGTCCACCGACCGGAACGGGTCCTTGCACAGCACGGTCCGCTGCGCCTGGTCGTTCAGCTTCAGGTGCACCCAGTCGACGGTGAAGTCCCGCCGCTGCTCCTGCGCCCGGCGGATGAAGTCGCCGCGCAGCCTCGCCCTCGTCGTCTGCGGGGGCACCGACTTGCCCTCGAAGATCTTCAGGTCGTTGCAGATCCGCGCCGCCTGCCCCTTGCGCTCCAGCAGGTAGTACAGCCCCCGCCGACGGTGGATGTCGTGGTACGCGAGGTCTATCTGCGCGACCCGCGGATTGGACATCGTCATGTTGTGCTTGGCCCGGTAGCGCTCGATCAGCTGGTACTTCATGACCCAGTCGATCTCCGTACCGATCCGGTCCAGGTCCTCCGCCTCCACGGCGTCCAGGGTCCGGCCCCACAGCTCCAGGACCTGCTCCACCACCCCGGTGCGGATGCCCCGCCGCTCGGCGAAGTCCAGCGCCTTCTCGTAGTACTCCCGCTGGATCTCCAGGGCCGACGCCTCGCGACCGCTGGCCAGGCGCACCTTGCGCTGACCGGTGATGTCGTGGCTGACCTCCCGGATCGCCCGGATCGGGTTCTCCAGGGTCAGGTCCCGCATCACCGTGCCCGCCTCGATCATGCGCAGCACCAGGTCGGTGGCCCCGACCTTGAGCAGCATGGTCGTCTCGGACATGTTCGAGTCCCCGACGATCACGTGCAGGCGCCGGTATCGCTCGGCGTCCGCATGGGGCTCGTCCCGGGTGTTGATGATCGGCCGGGACCGGGTCGTCGCGGAGCTGACGCCCTCCCAGATGTGCTCCGCCCGCTGGCTGACGCAGTAGACCGCGCCCCGCGGGGTCTGGAGCACCTTGCCCGCGCCACAGATCAGCTGGCGCGTGACGAGGAAGGGAATCAGGATGTCCGCCAGGCGGGAGAATTCTCCGTGCCGGGCCACGAGGTAGTTCTCGTGACAGCCGTACGAATTGCCCGCCGAGTCGGTGTTGTTCTTGAAGAGGTAGACGTCGCCCGCGATTCCCTCCTCGTGCAGGCGGCGTTCTGCGTCGACGAGCAGGCCTTCGAGAATGCGCTCGCCGGCCTTGTCGTGGGTGACCAGCTCGATCAGGTTGTCGCATTCGGGAGTTGCATATTCCGGATGCGATCCCACGTCGAGGTACAGACGGGCGCCGTTCCGCAGGAAGACATTGCTGCTGCGGCCCCATGACACAACACGGCGGAAGAGGTAGCGCGCCACTTCGTCAGGAGACAGTCGGCGCTGTCCCCTGAACGTGCACGTGACGCCGTACTCGTTCTCCAGCCCGAAAATGCGGCGGTCCATGACTGAACATTACGCCTTCTGCCCTCTTCTGAAACCGGGTTCGAGAGCGGCGTTCCGATCAGTTTTTGACCAGCGGCTCCACGACGCCCTCCACGACACCCTCCACCGGCCCCGCCGAGGACCCCGCCACGGCACGGCTGCGACCTCCACCGGACAGGGCCCGCTGAGTGACCGTCAGCACCAGCAGCGCCGCGACACCCGCCCCGCACGCCACCGCATAGCCCGCCACCGTGCCACCCGACTCCACCGCCGGACCCGCCACCGCCGTACCGATGGCCGCACCCACCCCGAAGAACGTCACCAGCCAGGAGAAGGCCTCCGTCAGGGTCCCCGCCGGAGCGTGCCGGTCCACCACCACGAACGCACACGCCAGCGACGGAGCCAGGAACACCCCCGCCAGCGCCGACAGCCCCACCATCGCCACCGCGCCCACCGGCACCATCAGCGGCAGGTAACACACCGCCAACAACGCCACCAGCAGCCTCAGCCGCCGCTCCGGCGCACCCGCCCACTGCCGCGCCCCGTAGAACACACCACCGAACAGCGCGCCCAGCCCCAGCGCCGCCAGCAGCCAGCCGTACACCGCCTGACCGCCGTGACCGTCCGCGTACGACACCGCGGCCACCGTGATGGCCCCCAGCGCCATCCCCACGAAGAAGAACGCCCCCAGCAGCGCCAGCAGCCCGCGCGAACGCAGCGCCCCCAGCCAGTGCGCCTCACGCGGCTCCGAACGCCACGTGCGCGAAGGCTCCGACACCACCACCGACAGCGCGCCCAGCACCCCCAGCGCGTTCAGCGCCAGCAACGCCACCGCCGGCGACCACAGCGCCACGAACAGCGTCACCAGCAGCGGCCCGACCGTGTACATGACCTCCTGCGCCACCGCGTCCATGGCGTACGCGGCGTGCACCCGCTCCTCCTTGCCGCCCAGCACCTTGGGCCACAGCGCCCGCAGCCCACCCTCCAGCGGCGGCGTGAACAGACCGGCGATCACCACCGCCGCATAGGCCACGGCAGCCGACCCCGTACCCGCCAGGGCCAGCCACACCATGCCCAGCGCCGAGACCACGGCCGCCGGCAACTGCACGCGCGGCTGCCCGTACAGGTCCACCGCCCGGCCCAGCAACGGCTGACCCACCGCGTTGGCCAGCCCGTACGCCGCCGCGAGCGCACCCGCCAGGCTGTAGCTGCCCCCCTCGGCCCGGGTGAAGAGCACGATCGCGATCGGCCCCGTGCCGTTCGGCAGCCGACCCAACAGCGTGCCCGCCAGCAGCCTCGCCGCGTGCCGGGTCCTGAGCAGCTCCGCGTATCCCGCGGCCATGTCCGCCCCCTTCTGCCCGGACCCTGCCGGAGTAATACGTATAACTTGACCCGTCATACGTACCATGGCCGCAGTCCACAGGTCCAACCGCCGAACCACCCCCACCCCCTCCCACCTCGCACTTCAGGAGCACCGTGTGACGAGACCCACCAGCCGCGACGTGGCCACCGCCGCCGGGGTCTCCCAGGCCACCGTCTCCCTCGTCCTCGGCGACAAATGGCGCGGCCGCGTCTCCGAACGCACCGCCACCCTCGTCCGCGAAGCCGCCACCGCACTCGGCTACCGCCCCAACCTCGCCGCCCGCAACCTCCGCCTCGGCAGCACCCGCACCGCCCTCCTCGTCGTCCCCGCCCTCACCAACGAATTCTTCGCCCGCGTCTACACCGGCGCCGCCCGCGTCGCCGCCGACCACGGCTTCGGCGTCGTCCTCTACCCCTCCCCCGACGGCACCGGCCCCGCCCGCGACCCCTTCGCCTCCGCCCGCGCCGCCCTCGACGGAGTCATCGCCTCCTCCATGGCAGCCGACGCCCTCGCCGCCATCGGCGGCGACGACCTCCCCCTCGTCATGCTCGACAGCGACCCCACCTCCACCGGCGCCGCCGCCCACGTCAACCTCGCCATGGCCGACGGAGTCCGCCAGATCTGCGCCCACCTCCTCGGCCACGGCCACCGCGACATCCTCCACCTCGCCTCCGCCATCGACTCCTGGACCTTCGAGGTCCGCGCCGAAACCCTCGCCGCCCTCCTGGGCCCCACCACCCGGCTGCGCACCGTACGGGCCGAGCTCACCGTCGAAGCCGCCCGCACCGCCATGGAGACGGCCCTCGCCGCCCCCCACGACCGCCCCACCGCCATCGTCTGCGACGACGACATCCTGGCCGCCGGCGCCTGCAAGGCCGCACGCCGCCTCGGCCTGCGCATCCCCGAGGACCTCTCCGTCACCGGCTTCGACGACCTCGCCCTCGCCACCGCGGTCGAACCCGAACTCACCACCGTCCACCTCCCCGCGGAACAGGTCGGCGAACAGGGCATGACCGCCCTCCTCGCCGTCCTCGAAGGCACCCCCTGGACCGCCCCCGACATCCCCGTCGACCTGATCGTCCGCGACTCCTCGGGCCCCGCCCCCACCCCCTGAACGCACGGGGGCCCCGGCCCGCCGAAAACGGCGGACCGGGGCCCCGCACACGCACACGCCCTACTGGGCGTCGTCCTCCGGCGCCTCGTCGTTCGACACGGCATCCGCCTGGGCAGCCGCCGGAACGTCCGCCTCCAGGAGCCGCGACAGCTGCCGTCCGCGGATCCGCTTGAACTTGCGCTGCTGCGACCGCGTACGGTCCAGCACCGCCACCTCCAGCCGCTCCGCCGGAATCGCCTTGTCCGCGCCGCTGGCCTGACTGGACAGCGCCTGCACCGCCAGCTTCAGCGCCTCGGACAGGGTCATCCCGTCCTGGTGCCGCTGGTCGAGGAAGGTACTGATCTGCTCGGCGTTCCCGCCGACCGCGACCGAGCCGTGCTCGTCCACGATCGACCCGTCGTGCGGCAGCCGGTAGATCTGGTCCCCGGCCGCCGTCGCACCCACCTCGGCGACGACCAGCTCCACCTCGTACGGCTTCTCACCGGCCGACGAGAAGATCGTGCCGAGCGTCTGCGCGTACACGTTCGCCAGCCCACGGGCCGTCACGTCGTCACGGTCGTAGGTGTATCCGCGCAGATCCGCGTACCGCACACCGCCGATCCGCAGGTTCTCGTACTCGTTGTACTTGCCGGCGGCCGCGAAGCCGATCCGGTCGTAGATCTCGCTGAACTTGTGCAGCGCGCGGGACGGGTTCTCGCCGACGAACACGATGCCGTCGGCGTACTGCAGCACGACAAGGCTGCGACCGCGGGCGATGCCCTTCCGGGCGTATTCCGCCCGGTCGGCCATGGCCTGCTGGGGTGACACATAGAACGGAGTCGACACCGGCTGTCCGTCCCTTTCTTCTGGGCTCCTACGGGGCGACGGATGGTCAGAGCAGGGCGGCGCGCGGGCCGTCGGGCTGCTCGAGACGACGGTTGGTGACCGCACGGGCGAGTTCCTGCGACTCGTCGTCGGTCAGCCTGCGGAAGCCCTCGTCGGTGATGACGGTGACGATGGGATAGATGTGCCGGTACAGATCCGGACCGCCGGTCGCCGAGTCGTCGTCGGCGGCGTCGTACAGCGCCTGCACGACCAGCGTGGTGGCCTGCTCCTCCGTCAGATCGGGACGGAACAGCTTCTTCATCGAGCCCCGGGCGAAGATCGAACCCGAACCGGTGGCGGCGTAGCCGTGCTCCTCGGAGCGGCCGCCGGTCACGTCGTAGGAGAAGATCCGGCCCTTCTCCTTGGCCTCGTCGTACCCCGCGAACAGCGGCACGACGGCCAGCCCCTGCATCGCCATGCCGAGGTTGCTCCGGATCATGGTCGAGAGCCGGTTGGCCTTGCCCTCCAGGGAGAGGGTCGTCCCCTCCACCTTCTCGAAGTGCTCCAGCTCCAGCTGGAACAGCTTGACCATCTCCACGGCCAGACCGGCCGTGCCGGCGATGCCCACCGCGGAGTACTCGTCGGCCGGGAACACCTTCTCGATGTCCCGTTGCGCGATCATGTTCCCCATGGTCGCCCGCCGGTCACCGGCGAGCACGACCCCGCCGGGGAAGGTGGCGGCCACGATGGTCGTCCCGTGCGGCGCCTCGACGACGCCCTCGGGCAGCTTGCGGTTGCCCGGCAGCATCTCGGGCGAGTGCGCGCCCAGGAAGTCCATGAAGGACGACGACCCCGGCGTCAGGAAGGCTGCCGGTAGACGCCCTGTGCTACGAGTGTTGGGTTCCACAGGTTTCCTTCCACGTAAGCGGCTGCACGCCGTATGACGTCCGGCCGATCCTTGAACTGCCCCAAGGCTGCGTTGCAGCTGAAGCACAGTACGCCTCGGACCTTACCCGTCTGATGATCGTGATCAACATGCTCCGCGGGAGCCTCCTGGCAGAGCAGGCACTTCCCGCCTTGAGCCGCGATCATGCGATCACGCTCGGCTTCGGTGATGCCGTAGTGGCGCTTGAAGTACGACGCCCGGTTCCGTTGTGCTCGACACTCTCGGCAGTAGCTGGCCCAGCCGTCCGAACTGGTCTTGTTCCGCTCCCACTCCGAATGGGGCTTTATCTCGCCGCACTGGGGACACCGCTTGTGCCCGGACGGCACGGGAACCTTCGCCCGCACCGTCCGCCCCTTGGCCTCTTGTCTCAGTTTGTAGTGCTCGGCCTGGCATTCACGGCAGTACGCCTGTAGACCGTCCCGCATAGCCCGATTGCTCGCGAAGGCGTCGCACGGTTGAACGCGCTTGCAGCGTGAACAACACTTCGTTCCCTCGGGCGCCACCCCGGCCATCCCGCCCCCAACCTTCAATTCGAAGGTAAAATGGCCCCGACCAGCCTTACTGGCCACCCTTTTGCACGAATGACCTCACGAAATCCTCGGCGTTCTCTTCCAAGACGTCGTCAATCTCGTCAAGTACGGAGTCGACGTCGTCGGAGAGCTTCTCCTGGCGCTCCTTGAGGTCGGTCGATTCCTCGACCGCCGCCTCCTCGACCTCCTCGGTCGAGCGCGTCGCCTTCTGCTGTCCGCCGCCGGTGTCCTTGGTCGCCATGTCTACCTCACCCCGCTCGGTTCGCACGCCCACATGGAAAGACCCCGGGATTCGGGACCTCTCAAGATCAGACCCTACGTCGGACCCTACAAGGAGGGTCCGACATTCGTCCCCGCACTTTCATAACGTCCGGGCATTCTCATGATTCCCGGACCGGAGCCATTTCAGGCCACCTTCGGGCGCCTCACTGTCCCGAGAGCACCCGCACCAGGTCCTCCGCCGTCCGACAGCGGTCCAGCAGCTCCTTGACGTGGTTGCGGGTCCCCCGCAGCGGCTCCAGGGTCGGGACCCGCTGGAGCGAGTCACGGCCTGGGAGGTCGAAGATCACCGAGTCCCAGGAGGCCGCCGCCACGTCGTCCGCGTACTGCTCCAGGCAGCGCCCGCGGAAGTACGCCCGGGTGTCCTCCGGCGGCTTGCTCTCGGCCCGCTCCACGGCCGGCTCCTCCAGGAGCCGCTGCATCTTCCCGCGGGCGACCAGCCGGTTGTAGAGGCCCTTCTCGGGGCGGACGTCCGAGTACTGGAGGTCCACCAGGTGCAGCCGGGCCGCGTCCCAGCCCAGTCCGTCGCGCCTGCGGTAGCCCTCCAGGATCTCCCGCTTGGCGATCCAGTCGAGCTCTCCCGACAGGCTCATCGGGTCCGTCTCCAGCCGGCCGAGTACGTCCTCCCACCGAGTGAGGACATCCTTGGTCTGCTCGTCCGCGTCCGACCCGAAACGCTCATCCACGTACTTCCTGGCCAGCTCGAAGTACTCCATCTGGAGCTGTACGGCGGTCAGGGTGCGCCCGCTGCGCAGGGTGATGAGGTGCCGGAGGTCCGGGTCGTGGGAGACCTGGTGCAGGGTGCGCACCGGCTGGTCCACGGCCAGGTCGACGTTGATGAATCCGTCCTCGATCATCGACAGGACCAGCGCGGTCGTGCCGAGCTTGAGGTAGGTGGAGATCTCCGAGAGGTTCGCGTCGCCGATGATCACGTGGAGCCGACGGTACTTCTCGGCGTCGGAGTGCGGTTCGTCCCGGGTGTTGATGATGGGCCGCTTGAGGGTGGTCTCCAGCCCCACCTCGACCTCGAAGTAGTCCGCGCGCTGGCTGATCTGGAAGCCGTGCTCGCGGCCGTCCTGGCCGATGCCGATGCGGCCCGCGCCGGTGACGACCTGGCGGGAGACGAAGAAGGGCGTCAGGTGGCGCACGATCTCCGAGAAGGGGGTCTCCCGCTTCATCAGGTAGTTCTCGTGCGTGCCGTAGGAGGCGCCCTTGTTGTCGGTGTTGTTCTTGTAGAGGTGGATGGGCTGGGCGCCGGGCAGCTGGGCGGCCCGTTCGGCGGCCTCGGCCATGATCCGTTCGCCGGCCTTGTCCCAGAGCACGGCGTCGAGCGGATTGGTGACCTCCGGCGAGCTGTACTCGGGGTGCGCGTGGTCGACGTAGAGCCGTGCGCCGTTGGTGAGGATGACGTTGGCGAGGCCGATGTCCTCGTCGGTCAGCTGGCTGTTGTCGGCGGCCTCGCGGGCGAGGTCGAAGCCGCGGGCGTCCCGCAGCGGATTCTCCTCCTCGAAGTCCCAGCGGGCGCGTCGCGCCCGGTGCATCGCCGCCGCGTAGGCGTTGACGATCTGGGACGAGGTGAGCATGGCATTGGCGTTCGGGTGCCCCGGAACGGAGATCCCGTACTCCGTTTCGATCCCCATTACTCGCCGTACGGTCATGCGGCCCTCCTTGCCCGGCGGCGCTCCCGTTCGGGAGCGGCGCTCAAGTACCGCTTGTTCTCCGGTGGGTCATGTGCGGTGTCCGTCCCCGCACTGCGGAGGAGGCGGTACGGAAGAGCCTAGAACCACTCCGCGCTGGTGGGGAGATCATTTCAGTCATTGACTTTGCCCTGTCACCGGCCGAAAAGGGCGGGCGGCAATGCCGGGGTAAAGCAGTCGGCTGCGGGTGCCCGGTGAGGGCATCCGCAGCCGCCCCGCTCGGTCAGAGGTACTGGCCGGTATTCGCCACCGTGTCGATGGAGCGTCCGGTGTCCGCGCCCTGCTTTCCGGTGACGAGGGTGCGGATGAATACGATCCGCTCGCCCTTCTTTCCGGAGATCCGGGCCCAGTCGTCCGGGTTGGTGGTGTTCGGGAGGTCCTCGTTCTCCTTGAACTCGTCCACGCAGGCCTGGAGGAGGTGGGAGACGCGCAGGCCCTTCTGGTTGTGCTCCAGGAAGGCCTTGATCGCCATTTTCTTCGCGCGGTCCACGATGTTCTGGATCATCGCGCCCGAGTTGAAGTCCTTGAAGTAAAGGACTTCCTTGTCGCCGTTGGCGTACGTGACCTCGAGGAAGCGGTTTTCCTCGGTTTCGGCGTACATCTGCTCGACGACGGTCTGGATCATGCTGTGGACGGTGCCGGCCGTGGAGCCCTGGTGCTCGGACAGGTCGTCCGTGTGCAGGGGCAGCGAGGCCTTGAGGTACTTGGCGAAGATGTCCTTGGCGGCCTCCGCGTCCGGGCGCTCGATCTTGATCTTCACGTCGAGGCGGCCGGGGCGCAGGATGGCCGGGTCGATCATGTCCTCGCGGTTGGAGGCGCCGATGACGATGACGTTCTCCAGGCCCTCCACACCGTCGATCTCTGCGAGCAGCTGGGGGACGATGGTGTTCTCCACGTCCGAGCTGACGCCGGATCCGCGGGTGCGGAAGAGGGACTCCATCTCGTCGAAGAAGACGATGACGGGGGTGCCCTCGCTGGCCTTCTCACGGGCCCGCTGGAAGACGAGGCGGATGTGCCGCTCGGTCTCGCCGACGTACTTGTTGAGGAGTTCGGGGCCCTTGATGTTCAGGAAATAGGACTTCCCGGCGGGCTGGCCGGTCACCTCGGCGACCTTCTTGGCAAGGGAGTTGGCGACGGCCTTGGCGATGAGCGTCTTGCCGCAGCCGGGAGGGCCGTACAGCAGGATGCCCTTCGGGGGCCGCAGTTCGTGCTCCTTGAAGAGGTCGGGGTAGAGGTAGGGGAGCTCGACGGCGTCGCGGATCAGCTCGATCTGGTCGCCCAGGCCGCCGATCTTGTCGTAGTCGATGTCCGGGACCTCTTCGAGGACGAGTTCTTCGACCTCGCTCTTGGGGACCACTTCGTAGACGTAGCCGGAGCGGGGCTCCAGGAGCAGGGCGTCTCCGGGGCGGATGGTGATGTCCAGGAGCGGCTCGGCGAGCCTCACCACCCTTTCCTCGTCGGTGTGCCCGACCACCAGGGCGCGCTCGCCGTCCTCCAGGATCTCCTTGAGGGTGACGATGTCGCCGGCGCGCTCGAACTCCATGGCCTCGACCACGTTGAGCGCTTCGTTGAGCATGACCTCCTGGCCGCGCCGGAGGTCTTCCGGGTCGACGCTGGGGCTCACGTTCACGCGGAGCTTGCGGCCCCCGGTGAAGATGTCGACGGTGCCGTCCTCGTTCGCCTGCAGGAAGACACCGAAGCCGGCCGGCGGCTGTGCGAGCCGGTCGACCTCTTCCTTGAGGGCCACGATCTGGTCGCGGGCCTCACGGAGGGTGTTCGCCAGTCGTTCGTTCTGCGCGGAGACGCCTGCCAGATTCGTCTGGAGCTCGACGATCCGCTCTTCGAGAATCCTCGTGTGACGCGGAGAGTCGGCGAGCTTGCGTCGCAGGACGGCGATTTCCTGCTCTAGATAGGCAACCTGGCCAGCGGGGTCCTCAGACCCTCGCCCGGGCCGGATGCCGCGGTTGATGTCGTCGTCGTGGGCTGCCACGGTCCTCACCTCCTCCAAGGGGAGCTGGACGCTTCCTGACCCTACCTGGGCTGGTGGTGATTGAAACCCCTAGATCACAAAGACGGTAGAGGTGTGTCCGATCTTCACCCTTGCGTACTCCCTCACGCCAGGGAAATACCCACCCTTCAACATCGGAAAGCAGCCGGTTGTAAGGTCGAACTGTTCAACACCCGTCAGGGCTCGCGCGACTTGTCGCGAGTTGTGTCCGGGACGGATCACTCAGGGCAGGAAACGGCAGGAGATATGAGCGTGCAGCAGGAGGCCCCGACGGGCGGTACCGGCGAGGCCGGGGAGCCGCTGGAGGTCTGGATCGACCAGGACCTCTGCACCGGGGACGGCATCTGCGTGCAGTACGCGCCGGAGGTGTTCGAGCTGGACATCGATGGTCTGGCGTACGTGAAGAGCCCGGAGGACGAGCTCCTGCAGGACGTGGGGGCGACCACTCCGGTTCCTCTGACGCTGCTCCAGGACGTGGTCGACTCGGCCAAGGAATGTCCGGGCGACTGCATTCACGTAAGGCGCGTTTCGGACAGGGTCGAGGTATACGGCCCGGACGCGGAGTGACGCTTCAAACACGTGTGGCGGCCGAGTCCGTCAGCTCCTGGCGGAATTTCCCGCCGGTCCAGCGCCACTTGGCGAGCTGCTTCACGTCCGGGCTGTAGCGCGGGACCGAGGGCGAGGAGTAGCCGAGGAGGCGCGCAGTGACGGTGCGGTCGCTCACGGTGAGCTCGGTGGCGGTCTGCCGGCGGGCGGCGTCGAGGAGGGTGGCGACGACGCGTGGGGCGGCGCCCTGTTGCCCGCCCCGGGCGAGTACGTAGATCGCGTGGGGCGGGGTGCCGGAGCCGGCGTCGCAGCGTACGGCGGCGACCGTCTCGGGGTTGCCGTCGCCGTCGAGGTCGCCTTCGGCGGTGTCCGTGACGGCTTGTGGGGCCCCCTTGCAGTCGAGGGGGTACGTGACGGCGTGCGCGTCGGGGGCGGGCGCGGGGGCGGGCGGGCCGCTCGCCGCGGTGGGTCCGGGGGTGGCTCCGGTGGCCCGGTCCGGCTGGAGCAGTCCCGCGCCGGCTATCACGGCGGCCATGGCGCAGGCGGTGGCGACCCAGTGGACGGGTCGGGTGTGGTGGTGCGCCAGGACGTCCAGTGCCGGGGTCGGCGGGGTGGGGCTGTGCAGCACGCGGGGTGTCTCCTGTGCGAAGGGTGACGGGGAGCCAGCATCGTGCCATACCTCACACGGGGGTGGAACGGCCGGGTCCGGGTGGGTTTCCCCGGTGCAACGAAAAGGCGCTGTGGCGCAGTTCCCGGGTTGGCCGGGGGAACTGCGCCACAGCGCTTTCGTGTTGGGCGTGAGGACGGGTCCTAGGCGGAGCGGTCGCTGCCGGGGCCCTCGTAGTCCTCGCCGTAGGCGCCCTTGGAGGGGCGGCGGCGGCGCATGGGGGGCTCGACGCCGTCCGCGAGGCGGCGGGCGGTGACGAGGAAGCCGGTGTGGCCGATCATCCGGTGGTCCGGGCGGACGGCGAGGCCTTCGACGTGCCAGTTGCGGATCATCGATTCCCAGGGCTGCGGTTCGGCGTAGCAGCCGAATTCGCGGATGGATTCGACGGTGCGCGAGAGCTGGGTGGTGGTGGCCACGTAGCAGCAGAGGATGCCGCCGGGGACGAGGGCCTTGGAGACGGCCTCCAGGCACTCCCAGGGGGCGAGCATGTCGAGGATCACGCGGTCGACGTCGGTGTCGGACAGATTGTCCTGGAGGTCGCCCACGGTCAGCTGCCACGCGGGGTGGGGGCCGCCGAAGTAGCGTTCGACGTTGGCCGTGGCGATCTCGGCGAAGTCCGCGCGGCGCTCGTAGCTGTGGAGCATGCCCTGGTCGCCGATGGCGCGCAGCAGGAAGCTGCTCAGGGAGCCGGAGCCCACTCCTGCTTCCACGACGCGGGCGCCGGGGAAGATGTCGGCGAAGGCCAGGATCTGGCCCGCGTCCTTGGGGTAGACCACGGCGGCGCCGCGGGGCATGGACAGGACATAGTCGGGGAGCAGGGGGCGCAGCGCGAGGTACGCGACGTTGCCCGTGGTGCGGACAACACTGCCCTCGGGAGCACCGATCAGCTCGTCGTGCGGGAAGGAACCCTTGTGGGTGTGGAAATTCTTCCCGGCTTCGAGCGTGAACGTGTAGTGGCGGCCCTTGGGGTCGGTGAGCTGAACCTGGTCCCCGACCTCGAAGGGCCCGCGTCGGCGGGCGGCACCGGTCGGTTCGGACATGTGACCAGTGTATTGGCTTCAGGAGTGGGGCCGCGCCATGGCCTTCACGAAGGCCTTCTCGACGTCGAGGGTGGACAGGACGCCGTAGATCTCGCCGCTGGTTTCGAGGACGAGGTATTCGCTGGCGGGGGTGGCGCGGAGGTGGTCGAGGAGTTCTTCGCCGGTGAGCTCGGCCGAAACCTTCATGCCGTCGGTGAGGTCCTGGGCGAGGGTGCTGACGGCGACCCAGGGGCGGCGGTGTTCGGGGACGGAGGCGATGGCGGTTTCGCGGACGATGGCGGTGGGGTCGCCGTGGCCGTCGACGACGACGAGGGCGCGGGCTCCGGCTTCGTTGGCGCGGCGGAGGGCTTCGGAGAGGGGGGTGGCGTTCTCGACGGGGATGGCGCGGCGGGTGAGGGCGCGGGCCTGGAGTTCGGGGAGGTGTTCGCGCAGACGGGCGAGGCGGAGGCTGTTGCCGGCGCCGGTCCAGATGATCGCGGCGAGGATGGCGGCGAGGAGGGCGTCCATGACGGTGTCCATGCCGCCGATCTCCTGGGTGCGGTTGCCGAGGAGTCCGGTGTGGGTGAGGAGGGGGAGGCCGAGGAGGACGGTGACGGCGAGGCCGCGGCCGACCCAGGCGGCGGCGACGGTGCCGGTCATGGGTTTGCCGGTGATGCCCCAGATGACGGCGCGGAGCATGCGGCCGCCGTCGAGGGGGAGGCCGGGCAGGAGGTTGAAGGCGGCGACGAGGAGGTTGGAGATCATGAGGCCGGCGAGGAGGACGCCGGGGACGGTGGCGGGGTCGACGGCCTTCATGCCGAGGTAGAAGAGTCCGGCGAGGACGAGGGAGAGGAGGGGGCCGACGAAGGCGAGGACGAATTCGCGGCCGGGTGTCTCGGATTCCTTCTCGATCTCGGAGACCCCTCCGAAGAACTGGAGCTGGATGCGGCGCACGGGGAGTTTGAAGCGGAGCGCGGCGATGGTGTGCGCGAGTTCGTGGACGAGGACGGAGGCGTAGAAGGCGACGGCGAAGAAGAGGGAGACGAGGTAGCGGGCGGGGCCGAGGTCCGGCAGGACCTGGTCGAGCCGGTCGCCGAAGACCCAGGTGATGAGGGCGGCGACGAGGAACCAGCTGGGCGAGACGTAGACGGGTACGCCGAAGGGGCGGCCCATGAGGATCCCGCCGCCCGGGTCGGAGCGCTTGGCCGTGCGCTCGCCGGTTTCGTCGGTGTCTGCCACGGTTGTCCTTCGTTCGGTGCCGGTGGTTCCAGTGTGGTCCATGTCGTGGGTTCGCCGCTGGTGCGGTAGCGCGGTGTGATGCTCCGATCATGCAGTGCGAGGGCGCCGGAGTCGATGGTATGCGCGTGCTGTCGGCGGTGGGCCGTAGGGTTTCACGCATGACGACGATCCCCGGTGCCGATCCTTCCCCGGCTGCTGCCCGGCCCACCTCGCTGTCGCCTTCGCGGGCGGGTGATTTCATGCAGTGCCCGCTGCTGTACCGGTTCCGGGTGATCGACAAGCTGCCGGAGAAGCCGAGTGCGGCGGCGACGCGGGGCACTTTGGTGCACGCGGTGCTGGAGCGGCTCTTCGATCATCCGGCGGCGGAGCGGACGGCGCCGGTGGCGAAGGCGTTGGTCCCGGGGCAGTGGGACCGGTTGCTGGCGGCGAAGCCGGAGCTGGCGGAGCTGTTCCCTTCGGGGGACGAGGGGGCTGGGCTGGCGCGCTGGCTGACGGAGGCCGAGGCGCTGGTGGAGCGGTGGTTCACGTTGGAGGACCCGACGCGGCTGGAGCCGGTGGAGCGGGAGTTCTTCGTGGAGACGGAGCTGGAGTCGGGGCTGCGTCTGCGGGGGATCATCGACCGGGTGGACGTGGCGCCGTCGGGTGAGGTGCGGATCGTCGACTACAAGACGGGGAAGGCGCCGCGGCCGGAGTACGCCGAGGGTGCGCTGTTCCAGATGAAGTTCTACGCGCTGGTGGTGTGGCGGTTGAAGCGGGTGGTGCCGCGGCGGCTGCAGCTGGTGTACCTGGGCAGTGGGGACGTGCTGACGTACGACCCGGTGGTGGCGGATCTGGAGCGGGTGGAGCGCAAGCTGCACGCGTTGTGGGAGGCCATCAGTGAGGCGACGGAGACGGGTGAGTGGCGGCCGCGGCCGACGAAGCTGTGCGGCTGGTGTGATCATCAGGCGGTGTGTCCGGAGTTCGGGGGGACTCCCCCGGCGTATCCGTTGGTGATCACTCCGAGGCCGGGGGCGGACCGGCCGGCCGATTCCTGATCGTCCGGTCAGGGCACAATGGGCGGGGTCCGCCGATGCCGTCCGACGAATTCGAGGTACACCCCGTGGCGATCCGCGTCCTGCTGGTCGACGACCAGCCACTGCTGCGCACCGGTTTCCGGATGATCCTGGAGGCCGAGCAGGACCTGGTGGTGGTGGGTGAGGCCGGGGACGGTCTGCAGGCACTGGACCAGGTGCGGGCGCTGCAGCCCGATGTGGTGCTGATGGACATCCGGATGCCGCGGATGGACGGGGTGGAGGCGACGCGGCAGATCACGGGTCCGGAGCGGAACGGGCCGGCGAAGGTGCTGGTGCTGACGACGTTCGATCTGGACGAGTACGTGGTGGAGGCGCTGCGGGCGGGGGCGAGCGGCTTCCTGCTGAAGGACGCTCCGGCGAACGAGCTGGTGCAGGCGATCCGGGTGGTCGCGGGGGGCGAGGCGATGCTGGCGCCGAGCATCACGCGGCGGCTGCTGGACAAGTACGCGGGGCACTTGCCGTCGGGTGAGGAGAGCCTGCCGGACACGCTGGGGACGCTGACGGAGCGCGAGGTGGAGGTGCTCAAGCTGGTGGCCCGTGGGTTGTCGAACGCGGAGATCGCGGCGGACCTGTTCGTGAGCGAGACGACGGTGAAGACGCACGTGGGTCACGTGCTGACGAAGCTGGGGCTGCGGGACCGGGTGCAGGCGGCGGTGTACGCGTACGAGAGCGGGCTGGTGCGTCCGGGCGCCCAGTAGCGGGGCGGGATCGCGAAAGGGCCGGCGGCCGCGTGAGCGGCTGCCGGCCCTTCGTCGTGCCGGGGCGGGTCAGCCCTTGCTGATCTCCCAGAAGCGGAAGACCGTGGAGGCGTCGAGGGACCACTGGAGTCCGGTGACGTTCTGGCGGGTGACGGCGTACTGCTTGCCCTGCCAGAGCGGGATGAGCGGGAGTTCGTCGGCGACGATGTCCTGGAGACGGGTGTAGTCCGTGTTGGCCGCGGTGCGGTCGGACTTGGTGTTGGTCGCCGGGATGAGCGTCCCGGTGATCTCCTTGTTGTCGTAGTTGTTGTGGAGGACGTTGTCCGGGCCGAAGAACGGCTGCGTGAAGTTGTCGGCGTCCGGGTAGTCGGGGACCCAGCCCTTGACGTAGACGCCGTACTTGCCGTCCTGGATGTCCTTCTCGTACTGCTCGTACTCGACGGACTTCATGTCGGCTTCGAAGAGGCCGCTGTCGTTGAGCTGCTTGGCGATGACCTGGAACTGCTGGTCGGTGGAGGGGCCGTAGCGGGACGGCGTGGAGTACAGGGTGAGCTTGATCTTGCCGGTGATGTTGGCGGCCTTCAGGACGGCCTTGGCCTTCTCGACCTGGGGGCTGCCGCCGTAGCGGTCGAAGAAGGGGGTGGTGTGTCCGGCGATGCCCGCGGGGACGATGGAGTAGAGCGGGGCGGCGGTGCCCGCGTACACGTCCTTGACGAGCGCTTCGCGGTCGATGAGGTAGGCGATGGCCTTGCGCACGGGGAGCTTGCCGACGACGGGGTCGTTGACGTTGAAGACCATGTGCTCGACTTCGGCGCCGGTGCCCTGGACGACGTCGACCTTGTTGTCGCCGGTCTTGACGGCGGCGAGGGCGGCGATGTCCTTGGCGGCGAGGCCGCGGAAGGCGAAGTCGACGTCGCCGCTCTCCAGGACCGTCTTGAGGCCGGCCTGGTCGCCGTTGAAGAACTTCAGCGTGACACCGGTGTTCTTGGCCTTGGCCTTGCCGCTGTAGGACTCGTTGACGGAGAAGCTGGCGCTCTTCTCGTTGATGGAGTCCAGCTTGTAGACGCCGGAGCCGATGGCCTTGCCGTCGGTGCGGAGCTTGTTCGCCGGGTACTCGGCGTGGTCGACGATGGAGCCCGCGCCCGATGCGATCTTGCTGGGGAAGGTCGCGTCGGACGTCTTGAGGCGGAAGACGACGGTCTTCTCGTCAGGGGTGTCGATGCCGGCGATCGAGGACAGCATGATGGCCGGGCCGGCCTCGTCGTTGATCTTCAGCGTGCGCTCGAAGGAGAACTTGACGTCCTTCGAGGTGAGGCTGTGGCCGTTGCTGAACTTCAGGTCGCTGCGCAGGACGCACTTGAACTGCTTGCTGTCGGCGCCCTCGAAGGCACAGGACTGCGCCGCGTCGGGCTCGGGGGTCGTGCCGCCCTTGGGGAAGCTGAGCAGCGACTGGAAGACGTTGTTGAAGAGCAGCCAGGAACCCGGGTCGTAGCCCGCCGCCGGGTCGGTCGACTTCACCCTGTCGGATATCCCCATGACCACGCCCTTGCCGCTGCCGGCGTTGGCGCCATCGGTCGAACCGCAACCGCTGAGCAGCGCGGCGGCGGTGGCCGCGCCGAGCGGGGCCGCCAACCACTGGTTACGTCTCTTCACGCGAATGTCCTTCACAGTCTTGTCTGGTCGTTGCGCCGGCCTGCGACGTCCGCCGCCGGTTGCTGCCGGTCTCAGCCGCTGACACCCCGGCCGAGTTCCCACAGCTGGAGGTCGGAGATGGCGTTGACCGACCACTCCACCCCGGTGATCCCGTCGCGTGCGGCGACGTACTGCTTGCCCTGCCACAGGGGCAGGACGGGTACGTCCTCGGCGACGATGTCCTGCATGTCCGCGATCGCGGGTGCGGCGGTGTTGCGGTCGGCCGCGCGCCGGGAGTCGGGGATGAGCCTGGTGCGCACCGTGCTGTTGGCGTACGGCGTGCCCAGGAAGTTGTCGGCCTCCAGGAAGGGGGCGAGGAAGTTGTCGGCGTCCGGGTAGTCGGGGAACCAGCCGAGCCCGTAGGCGGCGTAGTCGCCCTTCTTCTGCGCGGGCCGGAAGTCGGACCAGTCGTTGCCCTGGACGGTGATGTCGAACAGCTGGGTGGAGTTCAGCTGGGTCTTGAGGGCCTCGAACTCGGCGGCGGTGCCGTCGCCGTAGTGGTCCTTGGTGTAGTTCAGGGTGAGCTTGACGGGGGTCTTGATCCCGGCGTCCTTGAGCAGGCCGGCGGCCTTGGCGGTGTTGGCCTCGCCGTACTTGTTGAAGAACGAGTTGACGTGGCCGGTGACGGTGGTGGGGACCAGCGAGTACAGGGGCTGCGCGGCCTTGCCGTAGACCTTGGAGATGACGTTGTTGCGGTCGACGGCGGCGGCGAGGGCCTGGCGTACGGCCTTGTCCTTGACGACCGGGGCGTCGGTGTTGAAGCCGAGGTAGCGGATCTCCAGGCCGGGCATGGGGACGAGCTTGACGCCCTTGGGCGGCTTCGCGGAGAAGTCGGCGATCTGGGCGGGCGCCAGGGTGCGGGAGACCATGTGGACGGAGCCGTCGGTGAGGGCCTTGCCCATGGAGGCGGAGTCGGCGAAGGTACGCAGTTCGACCTTGTCGTTCTGCAGCTTGATGTCGCCCTTGTAGTTCGGGTTCTTGGTGAAGACGGCCCGGACGAGGTGGTCGTCCTTGACCTCGGCCTTCATCGTGTAAGGGCCGGAGCCGTCGACGGCGAAGCCGGGGCGGAGCTTCTTGGCCTCGTAGTTCTTCTCGCTGACGATGCCGGCGGCGGGGGTGGAGAGCTTGTACGGGAAGGTCGCGTCGGCGGTCTTCAGGTGGAAGACGACGGTGTCGGCGCCCTTGACCTCGACGGTGTCGAGGGTGGAGAGGAGGGAGGAGGGGCCGTTCTCGTCCTTGATCGCGAGGACGCGGTCGATGGAGAACTTGACGTCCTTGGCGGTGAGCGGGTCGCCGCTCGCGAACTTCAGGCCGGGCCGCAGGACGCAGCGGTAGCTCTCGTTGCCGGTGTCGGTGAAGCGGCAGTCGGACGCGGCTTCGGGGACGGGCTGGCCGCCGCCGCGCGGGGTGTGCATCAGCGTCTGGACGGTCTGGCGCAGGACGTTCCAGGCGCCGGCGTCATAGGCGTGGGCGGGGTCGAAGGGGGCGGGGGCGTAGTCGGCGGCTTCGAACCGGTCGGTGGTTCCGACGACGATCGCTCCGGACGCTGCTCCTCCGCCACTCGCGCTGCCGCATGCGGACAGCGCGGGGGTGAGCAGGCCGATCGCGGCCGTCAGCACCATGGTCTTGCGGTTCATGCTGGAAGTACTCCCTCACCCGGCACTTGGTCAAAGCGGCGTAGAGGGCACTTCGCGGCGGTCGCCCGTTCAGGGCGGAACGATCGGGCCGGTGTTTGACGATCGGTCCACGCGGTACCGGCGCAGGGGTGTGCGGCCGGTGCGGCAGAGGTGCGTGCGGAGTGCCCGGATCGACATTAGTGGCCCGGGACGGGGTGGCTTGAACCGGCAGGAGTTGGGGCGTAATCGCACCGTGATGGGAGCGGACTGACCGCTTATGCCGGAGTCTTCGCAGATGTGGTCAGGAGATGATCAACCCGGACACATGGGAAGGGCTCGGGGCACTCCGACGGGCCCGTCCGGGGCTCCCCGGGTGACCAAGGTCACCCGCTGCAACGTTCCCCGACAGGATGGAATTTCGGCCTCCGGGGGTCGGGGCGGAAGATCCTCTCGTGGGACCTTCACCCCACCCCCGATCCGTTCGGTACGGAGCGTGCGCGGTCAGTTCAGCGGAGTGATGAGGGACCGCAGGAACGACAGGTCCACCTCTTCGAGCGAGGCCACGACGGTGCGGCCCGGGGCCGGCGCGATCAGGCCGACGGAGGGCACGGCCACGACCCGGCAGCCGGCGGCCTCGGCGGCCGCGACACCGGTGGCGGTGTCCTCGATGACGGCGCACCGCGAGGGGTGCGCGCCCAGGGTGCTCGCGGCCAGCAGGTACGGGTCGGGGTGCGGCTTGGTACGCGGCACCTCGTCCCCGGCGACGGTCATGGTGAACCGGTCGCGGCCGAGGGTGAGCAGCACCTGGTCGATGACCCGGCGGTGGGAGGCGGAGACCAGGGCGGTGGGCACGTTGTGCCGGGCCAGCTCGCTCAGCAGCCGCTCGGCGCCGGGCATCAGCGGGACCTGGTCGGCGATGCGGGCCTCGAAGCGCTCGTTGAGCAACACGCTCAGCTCGGCGAGACCGATGGCGGCGCCGGTGGCCTCGATGAGGAAGGCCGCGCTGCGGCTCATGGGGCCGCCGACGACGATGTGGCGCCAGGCGTCGTCGAGCCGGTGGCCGAGTTCCCGGAAGATCTCCGCCTCGATCTCCCACCAGAACCCCTCGGTGTCCACGAGGGTGCCGTCCATGTCGAGGAGCACCGCCTGCAGGGCGTGCCCGTCCGCCGTGCGGGCGACGGGAGCGGGAACGGTGCTGGTCATGCGTACGCCTCTCGTAGGGGACGACAAGGCCGGTCACCTCGCCGTGGGGGCAACCCCTCGGTATCAGGTGACCGGCCTGTATGGGACCGACCAGTGTACGCCGGTCCGCGTCAGCGTGCGTTGAAATACTTCGCTTCGGGGTGGTGAATCACGATGGCGTCGGTGGACTGCTCGGGGTGGAGCTGGAACTCCTCCGAGAGGTGGACGCCGATCCGCTCCGGCTGGAGGAGGTCGGCGATCTTCGCCCGGTCCTCCAGGTCGGGGCAGGCGCCGTAGCCGAGGGAGAAGCGGGCCCCGCGGTACTTGAGGTCGAACATGTCCTCCACGGCGGCCGGGTCCTCGCCGCCGAAGCCGAGCTCGGCGCGGACGCGGGCGTGCCAGTACTCGGCCATGGCCTCGGCGAGCTGGACGGAGAGGCCGTGCAGTTCCAGGTACTCGCGGTAGGAGTCGGACTCGAACAGCTTGGCCGTGGCCTCGCCGATCTTCGAGCCGACGGTGACCACCTGGAGGCCGACCACGTCCGTCTCGCCGGACTCCTCGGGGCGGAAGAAGTCCGCGAGGCACAGGCGGCGGCCGCGGCGCTGGCGCGGGAAGGTGAAGCGGGTCCGCTCGTTGCCCTGCTCGTCCAGGATGATCAGGTCGTCGCCCTTGGAGACGCAGGGGAAGTAGCCGTAGACCACGGCCGCTTCGAGGAGGTTCTCGGTGTGCAGCTTCTCCAGGAGGCCGCGCAGGCGCGGACGGCCCTCGCTCTCGACGAGCTCCTCGTACGTGGCTCCGCCCGCGCGGGCCTGCTTGAGACCCCACTGGCCCTTGAACAGGGCGCCCTCGTCCAGCCAGGAGGCGTAGTCCTTGAGCGGGATGCCCTTGACCACGCGGGTGCCCCAGAAGGGAGGGGTGGGGACCGGGTTGTCGACGGACACGTCGGAACGGCCGCCCGGCTCCTGCGGCTCCTCCACCTGGAGCGCCGGGGTGTCCCGCTTGGCGACGCGCCGCTGCTTCAGCTCGGGCAGCGAGGCGCCGGGGACGCCGCGTTTGACCGCGATGAGGGCGTCCATGAGGCGCAGTCCTTCGAAGGCGTCGCGGGCGTAGCGGACTTCGCCTTCGTAGATTTCGTGGAGGTCCTGTTCGACGTAGGCGCGGGTGAGGGCGGCGCCGCCGAGGATGACGGGGTAGTCGGCGGCGAGCTTGCGCTGGTTGAGCTCCTCCAGGTTCTCCTTCATG
>NZ_JBGWAB010000058.1:0-45871 GCF_041862025.1 Streptomyces sp. AB3(2024) | reverse complement strand
GCTTCTCCGCGACGGGGACACCGGCAGCGGGGCCGGGGCCAAGCCCGGCGGCGCGAGCCTCCCGGCGACCGCCACCCCCGCCGGCTCGGCCCCCTCCGGATCCGCGCCCGCAGCCCCTGTGCTGGGCCCCCGCACGAGCGGCCCGGCGAGCCGGGCCGCCACCGCCCCCAAGGGCAGCCTGCTCACCCCGGACCGCATCCGCACCGCCCTCGCCGCGCTCAAGCAGCAGACCGGCACCACCACCTTCGCCAAGATGAGTGTCTACGACGAGTACGTCATCGCCTCGGTCCCCACCGCCGCCGGCGCGGAGACCCTGGACTACTGGGAGTACCGCGGCGGATCCGTCCGGCACACCGGCCCCGCCGGCACGGTCAAGCAGGGCGACCCCCTGATCGACATGGCCGCCGTCGGCTGGGACGCGCTGCCCGCCCTCCTGGAGACCTCCACGCGCGAAATCGGCCTCCAGGAGCCGTCGTCCCGGTACGTCGTCGTCGACCCCTGGATGATGGACCAGGTCCCCTGCATGCGGACCTACCTCAGCGACGAGTACGGCCGCGGCGGCTACGTACTCGCCGGGACCGACGGCCAGGTCAAGAAGGTCGTCAAGTTCTGACACCGTGGACCCGTACGCGCGCGTACGGGTCCGACCCGTCCGGCACCACCGCACCGCTTCGAGGAGCACGGCCACCATGCCCAGCTGGCGCACCACCCTCACCCGGGCGGGGATCACCACCCCCCGCCTGCGGGACGACTACACGCACGCCGCCCGCCGGGTCATGCGCCGGGAACCGGCCCCCTACGTCACCCTGCGCCTGCTCGCCGCCCCGCCCCTGGTCCCCTGGCTCACCGCCGGACTGGCCTTCATGAACCGGGTCGACGACGTCGCCGAGACCGGCACCCCGACCGAACGGACCTCCGCCACCGCCGCGTTGGCCGGACGTGTCGAGGCGGCCCTCGCCACCGGAGACAGCCCCGACCCCCTGCTGCGCGCCTACGCCCACGCCGTGCGCACCCGGGGCCTGCCGGGGTCCTGGGTGACCCGCTTCCTCGACGGCGCGGCCACCGCCGAGGCGGCCTTCGACGGCTTCGCCGCCGAGGAGGACTTCCAGGCCTACCTCGACGCCTACGCCTGGCCCGGGGTCCTCGTCTTCACCGGCCTCCAGTACGAGGGCGGCCCCGACCCCGAACAGGCCGCCGGCTGGCGCCGGTTCGTCGACGCCGCCCAGCGCGTCGACTTCCTCGCCGACCTGTCCGGGGACCTGGCCGAAGGTCGCCTCTGCATCCCGCGCGCCCGCCTCGACGAGCACGGCGTGACCCGCGCCGACCTGGAGGGGGCCCGTGAGACCCCGGCCGTACGCGCCCTCCTCGACGCCGAAACCCGCCTCGCCCGCCGGGCCCTGGCCGACACCGACGGCATCCTGGACCTCGCCGAACCGGGGCTGCGCCCGGTGATCGCCGCCATGACGGAACTGATGGACCACCAACTGACCTCGGTGGAAAGGGCCGGCACCGCCGTCCTGCGCCGCGACACCGGATACGGCCTCGTCGCCCCGCTGCGCACCCTCGTGCGGGCCCGCGCCCGCGCCCGCGCCGTCCGGTGACCCCGGCGGACCCGTGACATTCGTACTGCCCGGGTCCGTACGAGCGCATCTGCCGGGTCGGGGGCCCCGTTCGTAGCGTGGGGGACATGACGAAGACCCCGAGCGCGGCGCACCCCGCCCGCACCGCACCCCAGCAGGTCCCGGACCCCGACGGGGACGTGCCCGCGATCCGGTTCCGGCACGCCGCCAAGTCCTTCGGCGCCGTCCGTGCCGTCGCCGGGCTCGACCTGGACGTGCGGCGCGGCGAGACCGTCGCCCTCCTCGGCCGCAACGGCGCCGGCAAGTCCACCGCCATCGGCCTGCTGCTCGGCCTCGACGAGCCCGACGCGGGCAGCGTCCGGCTCTTCGACCGGACCCCGGCCGAGGCGGTGCGGGCCGGGCGGGTGGGTGCGATGCTCCAGGAGGGGCGCGCCGTACCGCGGATCACCGTGCGGGAGCTCGTCGCCTTCATCGCCCGGACCTACCCGGCGCCCCTGCCCGTCGCCGAGGCGCTCGGCCTCGCCGGCCTCACCGACCTCGCCGGGCGCCGCGTCGACCGGCTCTCCGGAGGGCAGGCCCAGCGCGTCCGCTTCGCCGTCGCCCTCGCCGGGAACCCGGAGCTGATCGTGCTCGACGAGCCGACCGCCGCCCTCGACGTGGAATCCCGGCGCGCCTTCTGGGGCTCCATGCGGGCCTACGCCCGGCGCGGCAACACCGTGCTGTTCTCAACCCACTATCTGGAGGAGGCCGACGCCCACGCCGACCGGATCCTGGTCCTCGACGGGGGCAGGATCGTCGCCGACGGCACCGGGGAGCAGCTGCGCCGCACCGCCGCCCGCGGTTCGCTGGTCTGCGTCGACCTGGCGGGCCGCGCGTCGGGCCACCTCGCCGCCCTTCCCGGGGTGGACGCAGTCGAGGTGCGGGGCGACCGCGCCCGGCTCCGTACGCGGGACCCGGACGCCACCGTGACCGCCCTCGCCGCCCTCGGCGCGGTCCGGGGCATCGAGGTCACCGCGCCCTCGCTCGACGACGTCTTCCTCGCCCTCACCGGCGCCACCGCCTCCGGGGGGAACGCCCGATGATCACCGCCTACGTTCGCCTCGAAGTGCGGCGCACCCTGCGCGACGTCTCCTTCGTCGTCTTCGGCATCGGCATGCCGGTCCTGATGTACCTCCTCTTCACCAACCTCGGCGGCGTCGACCCCGAGTGGAAGACCGCCTCGATGGTGGCGATGGCCGCCTACGGGGCCCTCGGCGCGGCCCTGTCCACCGGGACCGGGGTCGCCGAGGACAAGGGCAGCGGCTGGCTGCGGCAGCTGCGGGTCACCCCGATGACCCCGCGCCAGGTGGTGACCGGCCGGGCGCTGACCGGCTCGGTGATCGTCCTGCCCGCCATCGCCGCGGTGCTCGCCGCGGGCGCCTTCGTCAACGGGGTCCGGATGGACGCCTGGCAGTGGGCCGCCGTCGCCCTCGTCCTGTGGCTCGGCGCGCTCCCCTTCACCCTGCTCGGGATCGGCAACGGCTACCGGCTCACCGCCCAGAGCACCGGCCTGGTCAACGTCGGCTGCAGCCTGGCGCTCTCGATCCTCGGCGGTCTCTGGTTCCCGGTCGAGACGTTCCCGCGGTGGCTGCGCTCCCTCTCCGAGCTGACCCCCACCCGCCGCTTCGCGGAACTCGGCCAGTCCCTCGCCGCCGGCGCCGCCCCGGGCACGGCCGCCGCCGCGGTGGTCGCGGTGTGGGCCCTGCTGTTCGCCTCGTACGCGGTGCTCTCGTACCGTCGGTCCGCGAGGAAGGTGTGATCGATGGAGCGGGGAACGGACATGCGGAGCGGGCAGGCAACCGGACGGGAGCGGGAGTCCGGCCGGCAGGTCCGCCGGATCGCGCGGCGGGCGGCGCAGCGGACCCGCGGGGCAGGCGGCTGCGCCCCCGACGGCGTGCACGACCCGGCGGTGCCGGCGGGTCCGCCCAACGCCCTCGCCCTGCTGCCCTGGCTGCTGCTCGGCATGGGGGCGGTCTCCAACATCGTCCAGGGCAAGACCCCCAACCCCTGGGTCGGCGTCGTGGGTCTGCTGGCCTTCAACTCCCTCTACGTCACCCTGGTGTTCCGGGCCTTCCACAAGGAGGCCCGTGAGGCGCCCGGCACCCGCTGGTGCCTGGTCGCGCTGGGGGCGGTCACCTGCGCCCTCGCGCTGGCCTACGGCGGCAACTGGCTGCTGTTCTTCCCGCTGTTGGGCCTCGCCACCGGCGCGGTCGTCCGGGGCCGCCGGCTCGGTCCGGTGATGTTCGGCGTGACCGCCGTGGCCGCGGTGGTCGCGGGACGGTCGGGGGGCATGGACACCCTCGGCATCGCCTACGGCACCTTTCTGTCGGGCATGGTCACCGCCGCGATCCTGGCCCTGTCGGAGACGGTCAAGCAGCTCCGTGACACCCGGCAGGAGCTGGCCCGGGCCGCCGTCGACCAGGAGCGGCTGCGTTTCTCCCGCGACCTGCACGACCTGCTCGGCCACACCCTCTCGGTGATCGTCGTGAAGTCCGAGGCCGCCCGCCGGATCGCGCCCCGGGACATGGACGCGGCCCTCGACCAGGTCCGCGACATCGAATCGGTGGGCCGGCAGGCGCTCACCGAGATCCGGGAGGCGGTCACCGGCTACCGCGAGGCGAGCCTGGCCGCCGAACTCGACCGGGCCAGGGGCGCGCTGACCGCCGCCGGCATCGAGCCCGTCGTACGCCAGTCCGGGCCCCCGCTGCCGCCGCAGACCGCGGCACTGCTCGGCTGGGTGGTCCGCGAGGCCGCCACCAACGCCATCCGCCACAGCGGAGCGGCCACCTGCGAGATCGAGCTGCACAGCAGCGCGGAGCGGGCCGTACTGGTGATCACCGACGACGGGAACGGCGTAGGCTCGACCCCGCCGGGCAGCGGACTGACCGGCCTCGGTGAACGGCTCGCCCTGGCGGGAGGCACCCTCGGCAGCGGACCGGCCCCGGGCCGCGGGTTCCGGGTCACCGCCGAACTGCCGCTGGAGCCGGCCGGTGGGGAAGAGGACGGGGAGGGTCGATGATCAGGGTCCTGCTGGCCGAGGACCAGGGCATGATGCGGGGCGCGCTGGCTCTGCTGCTCGGGCTGGAAGAGGACATCGAGGTGGTGTCCCAGGTAGCTGCCGGGGACGAGATCCTGGCGGCCGCGCTCGAAGCCCGCCCCGACGTCGCCCTCCTCGACATCGAACTGCCCGGCCGCAGCGGCCTCGACGCCGCTGCCGAGCTGCGCACCCGGCTGCCCGGCTGCCGGGTGCTGATCCTGACCACCTTCGGCCGGCCGGGGTACCTGCGCCGCGCGATGGAGGCGGGGGCCGCCGGGTTCCTGGTGAAGGACGGCCCGGTGGAGGAACTGGCCGTCGCCGTGCGCCGGGTGCTCGCCGGGGAGAAGGTGATCGACCCGTCCCTGGCGGCCGCCGCCCTGAGCGCCGGCCCCAACCCGCTGACCCCGCGCGAGGTCGACGTCCTCAATGCCGCCTCCGACGGGGCCACCGTCGCCGACATCGCGGGCCGGGTGCACCTGTCCGAATCGACGGTACGGAACTACCTCTCCGCGGCCATCGGCAAGACGGGCACCCGCAACCGCATGGAGGCCGTACGGGCGGCCCGCCGCCAGGGGTGGCTCTGACCGCACGGGAGTGGTGCGCGAGACCGGCGGGCAAGGCCCGACACCGGGCGGCCGCACCGTACCTGGACGCGACCGGGCCGGACGCGACCGGGCCGGACGCGACCGAGCCGGGCGCGGCCTGCGTGAAGGGCGTCAGTACGCGCCGTTGACGTTGTCGATCGAACCGTAGCGGGCGGCCGCGTAGTTGCAGGCGGCCGTGATGTTGGCGACCGGGTCGTACGAATCCATCGGCGTGCCGGGGACGTGGTAGGCGCGGAAGGTCGGGTCGATGACCTGGAGGAGGCCCTTCGAGGGAATGCCCGCCGCGGCGTTGGAGTCCCAGTTGTTGATGGCCAGGGGATTGCCCGAGGACTCCCGCATCACGTTGCGGTGGATTCCGTCGTAGCTGCCGGGAATTCCGTGCCGGGCCATGATGTCCAGGGACTCCCGGATCCAGCCGTCGAGGTTGTTGGCGTACGTCGCCGTGGGCTTGACCACGGCCGCCGTGACCGAGGTGGCCCTGGCGGCGGCGGCCTTGGCCGCGGCGCCGAGGCGCAGTTTGAGGCCGGGGCGGATGACCGAGGGGTCGGCGCCGATGACGCTGCGGTTGTCGGCGTAGAGGGTCTGCCAGCCGCCGCTCACGGAATGATCGGCCGCGATCTTCGAAAGGGTATCGCCGCCCACCACGGAATAGGTGAGGGAGAGCGCCGCCTTTTCGGCGGCGGGCTGCGCCGCCGGCTGTACGGCGGGCCGCGCGAGGGTGCTCGCCGCGGGTGCCGCGGCAGGCTGGGTGACCGCGGCGCCGGCGGTGGTGGCGCTGATCAGCGGGAGGGCGAGTGCCGCGCCTCCCGTGCCGGCGAAGGCCAGCCTGCGGGCGATCCGGTGCTGCTTCGGCCGACGGTGCTTACCCTTTGCGGACATGGCGCTGTTCCTCACGTGGGGGTACGGGAGAGCCCTGGCGCCGACCGGATTCGGTGTGCGGCCGCCGGGAGTGAGGGTGACCGTAGGCGAGCGCGGGGGACCGGAACAAGGTGTGAATTCCCCGAGGAGATCGACTTCCCGTCCGCGGTCCGGTAAATGACCTTGAATGGAGATCCCGGAAAGGGGCGATTCCCTTTCCGGGAAAAGGAAATCGGCGCGGCGCGGGAATTGATGTTGAACGGGCGCGCGTGACTGACGTCACGGTTTGGCGGGTCGGAATACCGCTTCGCGCAATACGGCCAATTAGCCGACCGATGCTGCCGATTCGGGCGACCGGGGCGATGGCGGCGAATCGCCCATCATGGACTTTTTCCGGCGCCGCCGCGCCTCAGAGGGCGGCGGGCAGCAGCTTCCGGATCGCCGCCACGGCGGCCCGCGGCTCGTCGGCGTGGCACCGCACCGTACGCACCCGGGCCCGCCCACCCCACGCCCCGACCACCGTGACCGGCCGGACCGGCTCCAGGGTGAGCGAGGTCTGACCGGCCACGGCCGCGTCCAGGACCCCCTCCTCGGACCGGTTCGCGTCGGGGAAGCGGAGTTCCTCGCGGGCGGAGGCGATCAGCTCCGCCGGTATCCACAGGTCGAGGGAGGTGCGGTGGCGCACCCGCACCCCGGCGGGCCCGACCACGTGGGGCCGGGTGACCGCTGCCGCGTGCAGCCCGAGCGCCAGGAGCACCGTGTAGAGGTCGAGGACCAGCATCACCAGGTGGGCCACCGGATACGGGGCGAGCATGAACGACACCCCGGCGGTCTCCAGCGCGAACACGAAGACCAGCCCGTACGAGGTCGGCGCCTGGGCCCGCGCGTACCCGGCGGCGGTGTCCCCCGCCCCGACGCCGTCCCTGCGCCGGGCCACCCACAGGGCGAGGCTCCTCAGCCGGCGTCCCTCGTGCGCCACGAGCAGGCGCGACCGGGCGAGGGCGCCCGGCCCCGAGCCCGTCGCACCGTTCCCCATGGCCCCGGTGAACAGGGGATCGACCCCTCCGCGCCTAGCGGATTTCGGCCAATTCCTTCAGGGTGGCCGCGACCGCCTGCGGTGATGCCGGCAGCAGCGGGAGGCGTACGTCCGGGGTCGGGATCCGGCCCTGTGCGTGCAGTACGCCCTTGACCACCGACGGGTTGGGCTCCGCGAAGGCCGCCGCCGAGAGGCGGGCCAGCGCGTGGCCCAGGGCCCGTGCGCGCGGCACGTCACCGGCCCGCCACGCCGCCGCGAGCTCCACGAAGCGCTCCGTCGCGAGATGGGCCGAGGCCAGGATCCCGCCGACCGCCCCGAGCGCCAGCATCGGTGACAGGTACGCGTCGTCCCCGGCCAGGACGGCGAACCCGTCCGGGAGGTCGCCCAGCAGTGCCACCGTCTCCTGGTCGATGCCGCCGCCCGCGTACTTCAGCCCGGCCACCCCGGGCAGGGCCCCGAGCGCCCGCAGCGCGACCGCGTCCAGCGGCTGCCCCGTCCGGTAGGGGATGTGGTAGACCACCAGCGGTACGGGGCTCACCCCGGCCAGCCGCGTGAAGTGCGCCAGTACCCCGGCCGCCGAGGGCCGTACGAACGACGGCACCGTCACCAGCGCCGCCCCCACCCCCGGCCACCGTGCCAGCCGGGCCAGTGCGGCCTCGCTCGCCCGCGTCCCGCTCGCCCCGGCCCCCACCGTGAGCAGGCTTCCCCGCTCCCGGCAGACCCGGGCGCAGACCTCGGTGACCAGATCGCGCTCGGCCTCCTCCAGCATGGCCGTCTCCGCGGTGGTGCCGAGGGTCACGATCCCGGCCGCGCCCGCGTCGAGCGCCTCGTGCGCGAGCGCCTCCAGGGCCTCCGCGGCGACGTTCCCGGCCCGGTCGAAGGGGGTGACGAGCGGGACGTGGATCCCGTCGAGCACCGAGGTGTCCGCCGAGGTGTCCGCCGTCGTTTCGTGCGTGTCCAGTCGCATGGGACGAGCTTGGCGCGCTGCGAGCATCGAATCCAGTTCGCATTCCTTACTCGAACCGTAAGCTGGGCCGATGCTCGACGTACGCCGCCTGCGGCTCCTGCGGGAACTCGCCCGCCGCGGCACCATCGCCGCCGTGGCCGAGGCCCTGTCCTTCAGCCCCTCCGCCGTCTCCCAGCAGCTCTCCGTCCTGGAGCGGGAGGCCGGGCTGCCGCTGCTGGAGCGCACCGGCCGCACGGTCCGGCTCACGCCGGCCGCCCAGAACCTGGTCCGGCACGCCGACGCCGTCCTGGAGCGGCTGGAACGGGCCGACGCCGATCTGGCCGAGGCCCGCAGCGGTCTGGCCGGCGCCCTGCGGATCGGGGCGTTCCCGACCGCCACGCGGGCCATCGTCCCGGCCGCCCTGGTGCACCTGGCCCGCCGCCATCCGGGGCTGGAGCCGATGGTGTCCGAGACCGACCCGGCGGCGGTCGCCCACGCGCTGCGGGCCGGGGACCTGGACGTGGCGCTGGTGCACGAGTACGACCTCGTCCCCGAGCCGCCCGAGCCGGGGCTGGCCACGCGGCCGCTGTACGGGGAGGCGATGTACCTGGCCACCCCGGCGCCCACCGCCACCACCCCGATGTCCGTCCCCGCCCCCACGGTCCCCGCCCCCACGGACCCCGACCCCGCAGACCCGGACGCCCCGCCCGCGGGCGGTCCCGCGCAGGACGCGGTCCTGCGCGCGCACCGGGACGATCCCTGGATCACCGCCACCCCCGGTACCCTCTGCCACGCCATGACCGTCCGGGCCTGCCGGGCCGCCGGGTTCACCCCCCGGGTGCGCCATCAGGTGGACGAGTTCGCCACCGTCCTCGCGCTGGTCGCCGTGGGCCAGGGGGTCGCGGTGGTGCCGCAGCTCGGCGTCACCGGGCCGGCCGGGCCCGGGGTGAACCTCGTCCGCCTGCGCATGGAACGCCGCACCAAGATCGCTTTCCGCGGCGGGGCCGGGGCCCACCCCGCCGTGGCCGCCTTCACGGCCGCCCTGCGGGCCGCCGTACCACCGGATCTGGCCGCAGCGCGCGCGGAAGCGTGACGCAACTCCCGTACCGGGCGGCGCCCGTGTACGTTCGATGATCCAGACCGATCCGATCAGAACGGGGTATGACGTGACGCATCGCGTACGAGGTGTCATCGCGCGGAGCAAGGGCGCACCGGTGGAGACGACCACGATCCTCGTGCCCGACCCGGGGCCGGGCGAAGCCCTGGTCAAGATCCAGGCCTGCGGGGTCTGTCACACCGATCTGCACTACCGGGAGGGCGGGATCAACGACGAGTTCCCCTTCCTCCTCGGGCACGAGGCGGCCGGCGTCGTGGAGTCCGTCGGACCGGACGTCACCTCGGTCGCCCCCGGCGACTTCGTCGTCCTCAACTGGCGCGCGGTGTGCGGCACCTGCCGGGCCTGTCGGCGTGGCCGTCCCTGGTACTGCTTCGCCACGCACAACGCCACCCAGCCCATGACCCTGGAGGACGGCACCCCGCTCTCCCCGGCGCTGGGCATCGGGGCCTTCGCCGAGAAGACCCTGGTCGCCGCCGGGCAGTGCACCAAGGTGGACCCGGCCGCCTCCCCGGCCGCCGCCGGGCTCCTCGGCTGCGGGGTGATGGCCGGCCTCGGCGCCGCCCTGAACACCGGCAACGTCGGGCGCGGCGACTCGGTCGCCGTCATCGGGTGCGGGGGAGTGGGCAACGCGGCGGTGGCCGGTGCCCGGCTGGCGGGCGCCTCGAAGATCATCGCCGTGGACCTGGACGACCGGAAGCTGGAGTGGGCGCGCGGCCTCGGCGCCACCCACACCGTCAACGGGCGCACGGAGGACGTGGTCAAGGCCGTCCAGGAGCTGACCGGCGGCAACGGCGCGGACGTCGTCATCGAGGCGGTGGGCCGCCCAGAGACCTACCGGCAGGCCTTCTACGCCCGCGACCTCGCGGGCACGGTGGTGCTGGTCGGCGTACCGACGCCGGAGATGAAGCTCGAACTGCCGCTCCTGGACGTCTTCGGGCGCGGCGGCGCGCTGAAGTCCTCCTGGTACGGGGACTGCCTGCCGGAGCGGGACTTCCCGCTCCTGATCGACCTCTACCTCCAGGGCCGGCTCGACCTCGACGCCTTCGTCTCCGAGACCATCCCGCTCGACGGGGTCGAGGACGCCTTCGCCCGTATGGAACGCGGCGAGGTGCTCCGCTCGGTCGTGCAGTTCTGACCCGACCCGGCCACCTCCGGTGGTGGCCGGCCCGCGGGCGCACCCGCGGGCCGGTCACCCGTCCGGGGTTCCCCGTCAGGCGCCGAGCAGCGCGAGGAGCGCGCGGACGGCTTCGAGCACGGGTGTCCCGATCGCCCCGACGGTGGCGGCGATGCCGGCCACCGCCATCAGCGCCCGGTGCCGTTCCGCTGGGGGAACGGCGGCGTCGGCCGTGATGGCCGGGAGGGCGGAGTCGATGCACCGCGCGGACTCGTCGGGCACCTGCGCGCGCAGCTCCGCGAGCAGCGCGAGGAGTTCGCGCACGGCCTGCTCCGCGGACGGGGCAACGGGCGCCGCGTGCTGGTGGACGATGCCCTGGTTGCCCTGCCCGCCGTACATGTTCACGGTGTCGCCGCTCATCCGTGGGTCACCCCCGAGTTTCCCTGGCCGCCGTACATGTTCACGGTGTCGCCGAAGTAGTAGTGGCTGGGATTGCTGATGGTCAGACGCTCCACCCGCACGCGCAGTTCCGTGTCCGGGTTCTCGATCGCGTACGCGATCTGGTGCACGAGCCCGTTGAGGTGGTCGGGACGGCCGGTGACGAGGGCGGTCGACTGCCCGTTGGACTCGACGGCCAGGACGAAGTGGGAGGCCGCCGTCAGCACGGCCATCATGTCCGCGAAGTAGTACAGGAGGCCGATCCCGGAGGCGATCCAGACGAACCGGATGGTACCGTCGAAGGTCGTGTCGGCGCTGGGGGCCAGGAAGCCCGCGATGGTCCCGAACACGGTGAAGCCGAGCGCCGCGAGGAGGGTGAGCGCCGTCCGCCGTGCGAAGGTGACGACGGATTCCTTGCGCCGGGGCTTGAGGACGAAGGTGTAGACGCGGGCGACGTTCTGCAGCGGGTACACCGCCCCGCCCACCCACAACAGCCGCTTGGTGACGGCGAGATCGAGCGAGGAGGGCAGCCCGGCGTAGCCGGCCGGCGGCTGCCCCGGCGGGCCCTGCGGCACTTGCGGTGCGCCGGGCCGCGGCCGCGACGGCGGTGGGGGCAACGGTGGTGACTGCTCTGGTGGCGGTGGCCCGTTCGTTTCCATGCATCCCCCTGAGACGGAGCCGGGTCGGAGCGGAGCCCTATTAACGACCTGTCATGCCCCTGCCGCAAGGCGAATTCCGGCCCCGTGGCCCTCCGCCTTGCGACGCACCGCACCGAACACCGCGACCCGGCAAACCTTTCCGTCCACGGCGCTAGGGTGCGGAGCATGAGCGAACGAGCCGATCAGCAGGCGCCCTTGCAGCCGATGCCCACCGACTGGCAGCGTGCCCTCGCGGTGGTCGCCCACCCCGACGACCTGGAGTACGGCTGCGCCGCGGCCGTCGCCGACTGGACGGACGGCGGCCGCGAGGTCGTCTACGTCCTGGCCACGCGCGGGGAGGCGGGCATCGACACCATCGCCCCGGACGAGTGCGCCCCGCTGCGCGAGGCCGAACAGCGTGCGAGCGCGGCCGTCGTCGGGGTTTCCACGGTGGAGTTCCTCGGCCACCGCGACGGGGTCGTCGAGTACGGCCTCGGTCTGCGCCGGGACATCGCGGCGGCCATCCGGCGGCACCGCCCCGAGCTGGTGATCACCCTCAATCACCGGGACACCTGGGGCGGCCCCGGCGGCGGTGGCTCCTGGAACACCCCCGACCACCGGGCCGTCGGCCGGGCCACCCTGGACGCCGCCGCCGACGCGGGAAACCGCTGGATCTTCCCGGAGCTGATCTCCGAGCGGGGACTGGAACCCTGGGACGGAGTGCGGTGGGTCGCCGTGGCCGGTACCGCGACGCCGACCCACGCGGCCGACGCCACCCCCGGACTGGAGCGCTCCGTCAGGTCCCTGATGGAGCACAAGGCGTACATCGAGGTACTGACCGACCAGGACCCGGAGGAGTACGTGCGGACCTTCCTGACCGGCAACGCCGAACGGGTCGCGGACCGCTTCGGCGGCCGTCCGGCGGTGGCGTTCGAGGTCTTCCCCCGCTGACGCGCCCCGCCCTGACCTGACGGTCCATCAGGTAGGGCGGGGGTGCGGGCCACGGTGATCGACACCGTCTCCACGGAGACCGGCGAGCACCGAGGGGCGGTGGCGCGGGCAGGCCACGCCGAGCGTTGTCCGTCATGGGGCATCGATGGCGCGTCGGCGCTCAGATCGCCATGCCCGTGACGGGCCTACGGCTTCGGCAGGTACGCCTGCTTGGTGGCACAGGTCCAGATCACCGGCTTCAGCTTGCCCTTCGCGTTCACGGCGGCCCCGCCGACCCGGCCGTCGTCGGAGACCGACTCGGCCATGCTGGCCTTGTCCGCGGCGAGCCGCGGCAGGGCCAGCAGCGGGCCCGAGCCCGGCCAGAGCTGTGCCTGGTCGGCCTGGGTCGGCTCGTCGGGGTGGAACTTGGCGGTGCCGACGCTGACGTTGGTCGTGGGGCTGATCGCCTCGAAGGTGCCGTAGGGGAACGGGTTCAGCACACCGGGGGAGGTGCCGGGCGCGGTGTACGGGGCCGTCCAGGTCCACGGCTTGTACGCGTACCCGGGCCCGTACCAGTCGTAGCCGACGACGCGACCGCTCTCGTCGAGGCCCTGGACGAAGCTCTCCTGGTACTTGCCGCCGCCGCTGGGGGCGAGGGAGACGGCCGGGCCGCCGCCGGCGGGCCAGAGCACCGGGGTGACGTCCCAATGCTGATTGTCGCCGTCGTCGGTGTAGTCCACCTTGGCCGTGCCGAGGATGTCGCCCCTGTTGTTGATGCCCGTGACCAGGTCGACGCGGGTGTGCGGATCGGCGCCCGCCGGCGGCGCGAGCTCGCGGACCTTCTGGCCGTCCTTCCAGACGAGGCCCACGCCCGCCCGGTTGCGCGAGACGACGTACCCGGCGTCGTTGACGTCGGCCTCGCCGTACGGGTCGTCGCTCCCGGGCAGCGGGGTGATCGCCGCGTCGCCCGCCCGGTAGGTGAACACGTAGCCGCCGCCGGTGAAGATCCGGCCGACCATCAGGCCGTTCTTGTTCACGGCGAGCAGCTCGCCGTCGAGGACCGCCGCGGGCAGCGGGACCTTGTGGAGGGTGGTCCCGGTCCAGTAGACGGGCAGGCCGCCGGAGACGCCGACGGACAGGTTGCCCTTGCCGAGGTCGTTGACCCCCTCGGCCTGCCGGTTGCCCGGGTTGTGGAGGGACGACCCGGTCGAGCCCAGTACCTGGATCCTGGGCGTGCAGGTGGTGGCGGCCGAGGCCGGGCCCGCGGCGGTGACGATCGAGGCGAGGACGATCGCGGCGGCGGCCGCGGAGGCGCCCCGTCTCATGGGCGTGCTGTTCATCGGATTCCCCCTGTGGTGTGCGGTGGTGGCGCGGCCGTGCGCCCGGAGCGGTGCCCGCTCGGGCGCACGTGATCCCCCATTGCGTCATATGCCGTGTGAAAGCGGCGTGTTGATGCTATCTCCAGACACATGAGTTAACCCGTCGTTCGTGTGTCTGAATTTCGGAAGCGGCCGCCCCGGTCACCGGTGGCACCTGACGGGGGCACGGGCCGGTCAAGGGTTCCCAAGGGTGCAAGCGACCGCTTAGTATGCCGCCGAGCGTGGTCCCTCGACGGCGGCTGGAGGCCCCGGATGCAGGCATGGCGAGTACACACGACCGGCGAACCCCGCGAGGCCATGCGTCTCGAAGAGGTACCCGAACCCGTGCCCGGCGAGGGCGAGGTGCGGCTCAGGGTGCTCGCGGCGAACGTCAACTTCCCCGACGCGCTCCTCGTCCGCGGCCAGTACCAGATCAAGCCGCCGCTGCCCTTCACACCGGGCGTCGAGATCTGCGGGGAGACCGAGGACGGCCGCCGCGTCATCGCCAACCCGAGCCTGCCCCACGGCGGGTTCGCCGAGTACGTGACCGCCCCCGCGCGCGCCCTCCTGCCCGCCCCGGACACCCTCGACGACGCCGAGGCCGCCGCCCTGCACATCGGCTACCAGACCGGCTGGTTCGGCCTGCACCGCCGCGCCCGGCTGCAGAGCGGGGAGACCCTGCTCGTGCACGCCGCGGCGGGCGGCGTCGGCAGCGCCGCCGTCCAGCTCGGCAAGGCTGCCGGAGCGACCGTCATAGGGGTCGTCGGGGGCAAGGCCAAGGCGCGCACCGCCGAGGAACTGGGCTGTGACCTGGTCATCGACCGCACCGCCGAGGACCTGGTCGCCCGCGTCAAGGAGTTCACCGCCGGGCGCGGGGCCGACGTCGTCTACGACCCGGTCGGCGGCGACGCCTACACCGCCTCCACCAAGTGCGTGGCCTTCGAGGGCCGGATCGTGGTCGTCGGGTTCGCCGGCGGCACCGTCCCCACGCCCGCGCTCAACCACGCCCTGGTGAAGAACTACGCCATCCTCGGCCTGCACTGGGGTCTGTACGCCGCCAAGGACCCCGCCGCCGTCCTCGCCTGCCACACCGAGCTCACCCGCCTGGCCGCCGAGGGCCTCGTCACACCGCTGGTCAGCGAACGCGTCCCGCTGGCCGCGGCGGCCGCCGCTGTCCAGCGCCTCGCCGACGGCACCACCACCGGCCGGCTGGTCGTCGTACCGTCCCTGCCCTCCCAGGACGCGCCCGCCCCGGACGGAGCCGACCGATGACGCCCACCGCCGAGGAGCTCGCCGCCCGTACCCGGGCCCTGCTCGCCGCGCACCCGCCCGCCACCACCGCCCGCCCCGCCTTCCTGGGCGCCCGCTTCGACGCCGGACTCGCCTGGGTGCACTACCCCGAGGGCCTCGGCGGCCTCGGTGCGCCCCGCTCGCTGCAGGCCGTCGTCGACGCCGAACTGGAGGCCGCGGGGGCCCCGGACAACGACCCGCGCCGCATCGGCATCGGCCTCGGCATGGCGGCCCCCACGATCCTCGCCTACGGGACCGAGGAGCAGAAGCGGCGCTTCCTGCGTCCCCTGTGGCTGGGGGAGGAGGTCTGGTGCCAGCTCTTCAGCGAACCCGGCGCGGGCTCCGACCTCGCCGCCCTCGGCACCCGCGCCGTCCTCGACGACACCACTGGCGAGTGGGTCGTCGACGGCCAGAAGGTGTGGACCTCCAGCGCCCATACCGCCCGCTGGGCCATCCTCATCGCCCGCACCGACCCCACCCTGCCCAAACACCAGGGCATCACCTACTTCCTCTGCGATATGCGCGCCCCCGGGGTCGAGGTCCGTCCCCTGCGCCAGATCACCGGCGAGGCCGAGTTCAACGAGGTCTTCCTCACCGGCGTCCGGATCCCCGACGCGCACCGCCTGGGTGCCGTCGGCCAGGGCTGGGCCGTTGCCCGCACCACCCTGATGAACGAACGCGTCTCGATCGGCGGGATGCGCATCCCCCGCGAGGGCGGCATGATCGGCCCGGTCGCCGCGGTCTGGCGCGAACGCCCCGCACTGCGCACCCACGCCCTGCACCAGCGGCTGCTCGGCCTGTGGGTCGAGGCCGAAGTGGCCCGGCTCACCGGGGAGCGGCTGCGCCAGCAACTCGTCGCCGGACAGCCGGGCCCCGAGGGCAGCGGCATGAAGCTCACCTTCGCCCGCCTCAACCAGGAGATCAGCGGCCTGGAGGTGGAACTCCTCGGCGAGGAGGGACTCCTCTACGAGGACTGGACCCTGCGCCGCCCCGAGACCGTCGACTTCACCGGCCGCGACGCCGGCTACCGCTACCTGCGCGCCAAGGGCAACAGCATCGAGGGCGGCACCAGCGAAATCCTCCTCAACATCGTCGCCGAACGCGTCCTGGGTCTGCCCGCCGAACCGCGCGACGACAAGGACATCGCCTGGAAGGACCTCGCCCGATGACCGCCTCGCGCGCCTCCCTCGACCTGCTCTACTCCGACACCGAGGAGGAACTCCGCTCCGTCGTAAGGGCGTTGCTCGCCGACCACTGCGCTCCCGCGACCGTGCTGGCCCGCGCGGAGAGCGGTCGCCCGCACGACCCCGCTCTGTGGCGCACGCTCGCTTCCGGGATCGGCGCCGCCGGGCTGCTCGTCCCCGAGAAGCTCGGGGGAGCGGGCGCGAGCCACCGCGAGGCCGCCGTGGTCCTGGAGGAGCTCGGCCGGGCCGTCGCCCCCGTTCCGTACCTGACCGGCTGCGTCCTGGCCACCGAGATCCTGCTCGGGTGCGACACCGCCGAGGCCGGCGACCTGCTGCGCGAACTCGCGGCCGGACGGCAGATCTGCGTCCCCGCCCTCCCCCTCACCCAGGCCCCCGGCGCCCCCCTGCCCCGGCCGCCGCGCGAGTCCGGCGGGGGCGCGCTGACCGGCACCGTCACCTCCGTGGCCGACGCGACGGCGGCCGACGTCCTGCTGGTCCTGGCCGACACCGGGCTGTACGCCGTCCCCGCGGCCGGGGCCCGGCTGACCCCGGCCGTCCCGCTGGACCTCACCCGGCCGCTCGCCACCGTCACCCTCGACGGGACCCCCGGCACCCGCCTCGCGGACCCCGCGACCGCGCGGGCGGCCGTCGCCGGAGCACTGCTGTCCGGCGCCGGACTGCTGGCCTCCGAACAGCTCGGCCTGGCCGAGTGGTGCCTCACCGAGACCGTCGCCCACGTGCGGGGCCGCCACCAGTTCAACCGGCCCGTCGGCTCCTTCCAGGCCCTCAAGCACCGTCTCGCCCGGCTCTGGCTCGACGTGGCCTCCGCCCGCGCGGCGGCCCGCGCAGCAGCCGACGCCCTCGCGACGGTGTCGCCCGACGCGCCGCTCACGGTCGCGGTCGCCCAGGCCTACTGCTCGGGGGTCGCGGTCCGGGCCGCCGAGGAGTGCGTCCAGCTGCACGGGGGCATCGGCATGACCTGGGAACACCCCGCCCACCTCTACCTCAAGCGGGCCAAGGCCGACTCCCTCGCCCTGGGTACCACGGGCCACCACCTGGGCCTCGTGGCGGATTTCGCGGAACTCCCCGCGCCGGCCTGAAGCCGCGGCCGGCCGGTGGACCCGGTGACCCGGTGGACCCGGCCCGGTGGACCGGCGGGCGGGTGGGCCCGCCCGGCCGGCCGCGGCGTCAGGGCCGCTTCGGACGGCGCCTGCGGTAGAGCGTGACGCGGTCCGCGTGACCCAGCCAGCGGACCGTCGGCCGGCAGACGGCCTCGACGGTCCAGTGGCGGCGCAGCTCCGCGAAGAAGGCGGCGTCGGCGCACATCCCGCCGGGGCCCTCGCCGACGTAGAGGAACAGATCCCCGCGGTAGGCGCGCAGGGCCCGTACGGCCATCGGGTCCGCGGGAGGGGGCCACACCAGCAGCAGCGTGTGCCCGGGGTGACGGCGCACCGCCTCGGCCGCCGCGAGCGTTTCGACCTCGGCGTAACGGAAGCCGTGGGTGAAGCCGTTCCCCTCGACGGGATGCAGGTCGGTGGCCACGACGCCGACCCCGGCGAGGGACAACTGCCGTGCCCAGTAGCCGGATCCGGCGCCCACCTCCACCAGGGGCGCGCCGCCGGTGACGCTCCCGATCCACTCCACGGCCGAGGCGGTGCACACCGCCCAGCTGTAGAGACCCGCGAGGTCCTGCCGGCGCAGCATCAGCGGGGACGCGGGCCGGTCGCCCGGCAGGTGGTCGAAGACCTCGACCACCGGGCCGGCGGGTCCGGGCGCGCGCAGCGCCGGGTACCACAGCAGCGGCACCATCTGCGGGTTCCGGTCGGCGAGCAGCAGGTCCCGCTCGGGGAGCAGCTCGGCGAGGGACCGGAACGGGTGCCCCCAGCCCGGGAGCATCACCGTCGGCGTGGCCTCCCACATCGCCTGCAACCGGGTGGAGAGCTCGACCAGCCTCTCCACCACGGTCGGACCGGCCGCCGGGGCGGCCAGTGGATCGTCCATGCGGGCGGCCGTTACGACAGGTACCCGTGCTGGACCGTGGCCAGGGTGCCCTCGGCCGGGGTGGCGGGAGGGGAGACCATCGCCATGTGCGCGACGACGCTGATGCCGTCCCGGTCGGCCGGGGCGGCCGGGCTCGCGGAACCGGCGGTGGCCGCTCCGGTGAGCGCGGCGACGGCGGCCGCGACGACGGCGGCGTTACGGGTGGTCGGATTCATGTGTGGTCCCCCAGAAGTCTGACGTGGATCAATAAATGATCTTCACCAATCAGCTTACACAGTGCGTGACTTGGCGACACGGACACCCCGGCACCCCGGTCCGTCCGCCGGTTCGTCCGCCGGTTCGCCGTCGGTGGCCGTCCCGTCAGGGGCCCGCACCCGGCCCCGCCCGCGCCGCGCCACGGGCGGATTCCTATCCTCGCCCCATGACGGCCACCCTCACCCGCCTCACCGCGCCCGCACTGCGCGCCCACCGCGACGAACTCGCCGCCCTCCTGCGCGACGTCGTCGCGGACGGAGCCTCCCTCGGCTTCCTCACCGGCCTCGGCCACGAGGAGTCCGCCGACTGGTGGGACTCCCTGCTGCCCACGGTCGAGGAGGGCACCCTCGCCCTCTGGATCTCCCGGGGCCCCGACGGCCGGCTCGACGGCACCGTCGGCTGGCACCGGGAGACCAAGCCGAACGGCCGCCACCGCGCCGAACTGCGCAAGCTGATGGTCCACCCGTCCGCCCGGGGCCGCGGCACCGCCCGTGCCCTGCTCGCCGAGGCCGAGCACCAGGCCGCCGTCGCCGGGATCGTCCTGCTGTTTCTCGACACGGAGACCGGCAGTCCGGCCGAACGGGTCTACCGCGCGGCCGGCTGGACCGAGGCCGGCACCATCCCCGACTACGCCACCGACCCGGCCGGGCGGCTGCGCCCCACGACCCTCTACTACAAGCACCCCGAGCGGAGGTGACCTCGCCCGCCACGCCGCGTTAGACCCCGTAGCGCGGAACACCGAGCGAGGGAGACCGTATGTACGCAGCAGCAGCAGCAGCAGCAGCAGCCCGACCGAGCCGCCGCACGGTCTTGCGTACGGCCTTCACCGCGGCCGTGCTCGCCGGCACGGCCGCGGTCCTGGCCCCCGTCCTCGGGGCCCGGCGCCCGCGCCAGACGCTCACCCCGGCGCCGCTCACCGAGGAGACGTACCGCGGCCGCCACATCAGCGTCGACCTCGCGGGGGCCGCGGTGCGCATCGACGGCCGTCCCCTGCACGTCATGCGGCGTGCCGACGGCAGTTACCTCAGCGGGGTCAACCACTTCGAGTCCTTCGCGACCCCGGTGGAGCTGGCCCGGGCCGCCGTCGACGAACTCGGCACCAACCAGCTGGCCCTCGCGGCCCCGCACCACGGCTGACGGACATCCCGGGAGGAGCCCCGCCTTGTACACGCGGCAGAACCAGAAGGACCTGACCGGCGCCCAGAAGAAGCGGTTCACGGCGGCCGTGCTGGAGCTCAAGCGCAACGGCACGTACGACGAGTTCGTGCGGACCCACGACCGGTACTTCGTGCCCGACCGGGACCGCAAACTGCGCGTCGGGCACATGTCCCCGTCCTTCTTCCCCTGGCACCGGCGCTACCTGCTGGAGTTCGAGAAGGAGCTGCGGTCCCTCGACCCGGGGGTGTCCGTCCCGTACTGGGACTGGACCACCGACACCAGCCCCGTCTCCTCCCTGTGGGCCGACGACTTCCTCGGCGGCACGGGCCGCGAGAGCGACCGGCAGGTGATGACCGGCCCCTTCGCCTACGAACGCGGCAACTGGACGATCACCGTGGGGATCACCGAGGCCCGGTTCCTCACCCGCAACCTCGGCCGTCCGGGCAACCCGATCTCCCTGCCCACCCCGGCCGAACTCCAGTGGGCGCTCGACGACCCCCTCTACGACAGCTCGCCCTGGGACTCCACCGCCGCCGACGGCGGCTTCCGCAACAAGCTGGAGGGCTGGGCCGCGCCCAAGAGCGAGCGCTGGCGCAACCACAACAAGGTCCACCAGTGGGTCGGCGGCCACATGACGGGCGGCACGGCGCCCAACGACCCCGCCTTCTGGCTGCACCACGCCTTCGTGGACCTGCTGTGGGACCGCTGGCAGCAGCGCCACCCCGACTCCGGCTACCTGCCGGCCGCCCCCCTCGCCCCGGGCGACCTCCAGCGGGGCCGGGTGATCGCCCTCGACGAGCCGATGCCGCCGTGGGACGTGAGCCCGCGCGAGATGTACGGACACCAGGGCGTCTACCGCTACGCGTGAGCTCCCCGCCCCGGGCCCCGTCTCCCGGGCGGGCCGGGGCCCGGGGGACGGGGGGCGCGGGGGGCACGGGGGGTTCGCCGCCCGGGACTGCGGCCCCTGCGAGCTGAGGACTTCGTGCACCGATGCCAAGACCGGCCGCAACCTCACCCTGCGGCGCCGCGTCGAGCACGACATCCTCCAGCAGACCCGGCCCGAGCAGGACACCGACCAGTGGCGCCGCCGCTACGGCCACCGAGCCGGCGTCGAGGGCGCGATCTCCCAAGCCGTCCAGGCTTTCGGCCTGCGCCGATCCCGCTACCGCGGCCTTGCCGAAACCGTTACAGCATCAGCTGACCGGCGCCGCCATCAACCTCGCCCGCCTCGACGCCTGGCTCACCGGCAGACCACTCGCCAAAGCCCGCATCTCACCCTTCGCAGCACTCCGCCCCGCTGGATGAGATCCAGCGGGGCGGAATTGACCAACAGGGTCCCGTGGGGAGCGGGAGCCCTTCTCGTCAGTTCGGGCCGGTGGTCAGCCGCCGTAGCCGCCCTGGGTGTGGTGGTCGCCGTGCTCGCCGCCCGACGCGTTGATGCAGGTGTTGCCGAAGGCCGGGTTCAGCAGGCCGACCACGTTCACGGTGTTGCCGCAGACGTTGACCGGGACGTGGACCGGAACCTGGACGAGGTTGCCCGACAGGACACCGGGGGAGCCGACCGCCGCACCGTGCGCTCCGGCATCGGCAGCCGCCAGACCCGCACCGGCGGCCAGGGCGCTACCGGCAGCAGCGGTGATGACGAACGCCTTCGCGATACGCGACATCAAGATCTCCTCGTGAGATGTGGGGCGCCGCAGTGGTTGCGGCATTTGACATGGCATACAACGCGGCGGGAGCCGAGTGGTCACGGTCCGTGGGCCTACCCGGTGAAGGAGAACCGGACGGACGCGAAGTACTGCCGCACCTGGGTCACCGTTCCGGGCAGCAGGACCGCCACGGCCGGCCCCGCGCAGCGCGGTTCGCGGTAGAGGGTCGCGGTGGCCCGGGTCCGGTTGGTGACGGCCCGGGTGCCGCCGCCCTCCGCCTCGACACAGCCCTTTGGGGAGGCCACGCCGTGGACCCGGTCGTCCTGGCCGACGTACTGGAAGTCGGGCCCGGCGGCCAGGGCGGGGCCGACGGCCCCCGAGAGGCCGGCCGCGGCCAGCAGCAGGGCGGACAGGACGCGTGGGGCGCGGGGGTTCCGAACGGTTCGCATGCCGGTCCAACCAGGACGGCCCCGGCCCGGGTCACGCCTTGTCACCCCCGGCACGCCTGTGCGACCGTGCCCGGAGCGCGGGTGAGGACCGACGGGCGAGGACCGAGGAGAGCACGGATGAGCACGGCGAGCGGCGGCGGACGGCCCCGGGCAGGTACCGCACACGGCACGGTGGAGGGCCGGTGGGGCCCCGGCGGGACCGCCGTCTTCCGGGGCGTCCCCTACGCGGCCCCGCCCGTCGGCCCGAGCGCCTTCGCGGCCCCCGGACCCCCGCGGGCCTGGGACGGCGTACGCGACGCGGGGGAGTTCGGCCCCACCGCCCCCAAGGTGCCCTACCCCGAGACCTTCGCCGCCCTGCTGCCCGACCCGGAGATCCCCGGCGAGGACTGCCTCACCGTCAACGTGTGGACCCCCGACACGGCGCCCGCGGCCCGGCTGCCCGTCATGGTGTGGCTGCACGGCGGCGCCCACACCCGGGGCTCCTCCGCCGTCCCCGTCTACGACGGCTCCGCCTTCGCCCGCGACGGGGTCGTGCTCGTCTCGGTCAACTTCCGCCTCGGCGTGCTCGGTTACGGGCTCTTCCCCGACGCCCCCGCCAACCGCGGCCTCCTCGACCAGATCGCCGCCCTCGAATGGGTCCGGGACAACATCGCGGCCTTCGGCGGCGATCCCGGCCGCGTCACCGTCTTCGGGGAGTCCGCCGGGGCGATCAGCGTGGGCGCCCTGCTCGCGGCCCCCCGCGCCGAGGGCCTGTTCGCGCGGGCCGTCCTGCAGAGCGGAGCCCCCGAGGCGCTGCCGCGCGAGAAGGTGCGCGCCATGGTCCGCCGGATGGCCTCGCTGCTCAAGGTGCCCGCCACGGCGGCCGCCTTCGCAGCGGCCGGGCTGCCGGCCCTGCTCACCGCCCAGGAGGCCGTCCTGCGGCGCTCCTCCCCGGTGCTCGGCGGCCCCGCCTTCGGCCTGGTCACCGACCCCGCCACGCTGCCAGGCGACCCGCTGGAGGCCGCAGTCGCCTCCGAGGTGCCGCTGCTGCTGGGCTGGACCTCCCAGGAACACCGGCTCTGGCTCGCGCCGACCGGCGCGATGCGGCTGCTGGACCGGCTGGGCCCGCTGGCGGTGGCGCTGGGCCGGGTCCGCAGCGGCAAGGACCGGGTCGCCGTACGGGCGCTGCGCGCCGCCCTGCCCGGGGCCGGTCCGGCCGACCTGACCGGGCACCTGATGACCGACCGGCTGCTGCGCGACCCGCTGCGGCGGATCGCCGGGGCCCGGCGGGCGGCGCCGAGCCACCTGTACGAGTTCGCCTGGCCCAGCGGCGTACCGGGCCTCGGGGCCTGCCACGCCCTGGAGCTCGGCTTCGTCTTCGACACCCTCGGCGTACCGGAGTCTTCCTGGCTGGCCGGGCCGGACGCCCCGCAGGCGCTCGCCGACGAGATGCACGCGGCGTGGGTGCGCTTCGCGGTGACCGGGGACCCCGGCTGGGAGCCCTGGAACGGCAACGGCCCGCCGAAGGTGTTCGGCGGGCCGGAGCCGGAGGCAGTGCGTGCGGAGGCTGTTACTCCACTGGTCCTTCCATGACCTTGCTGATGAACTCGATCGGTCCCTCGCCCATGTTCGGCACGTAGGTCTTGGCGTTGTGCTGGCCGCCCGGGATCACTCTCAGGCTGGTGTGGATCGGCCCCTTGGTATAGGTGGAGACGAACTTCTGCACGTCCGGGAGCGTTTTCTTGTTGCTCTCGTTGTCGCCGACCTGGAAGGCCAGGTAGACGTCCGGGCCCTTCTTGTCGATGAGCTGCTTGGCGAGCAGCTCCGGGTTGTTCTCGGCCTTCTCCTTGTCATGGCCCACCCACAGGGGGGAGTCCGGGACGATGTCCGGTCCGGAGCAGATCGCGGCCTTGAACTTCTCCGGGTACTTGAGCACGGCCTTGAGGCTGGAGAAGCCGCCGGTGGAGGAGCCCATGAAGGCCCAGCCGTCACGCGACTTGATCGTGCGGAAGTTCTCCCGCATCAGGTCCGGGACGTCGTCGGTCAGCCAGGTGCCCATCTTGGGCTGCCCCGGGATGTCGGAGCCGTCCCAGTAGATGGCCTTGGGCTCGTCCGGCTGCGGGTTGAGCACCGGCATCGCCAGGATGAAGGGCTTGCTCTTCCCCTCGGAGTACCACTGGCTGATGCTGGACTGGAGCTTGAGGTCGGTACCCATCCAGTAGTTCATCGGGTAGCCGGCGCCGCCGGGCAGGGCGATCATGACCGGGAAGCCGCTCTTGGCGAACTTGGGGTCGTTGTACTCCTTCGGAGCCCAGACCCACACCTTCCCCTTGAAGCCGGACTTCTTGCCGTCCAGCTCGGTGACCGCCACGTGGGTGCCGTCCGACAGGGTCGACGCGTTCTTGAACTGGGCCGTCGGGTTCGTGGGCATCGACATCTTCGAGTTGGGCGCCGCCTTGGCCGCCCCGCCCTTGTCGCCCGCGGGCTTACCGAAGGAGACGGCCTCGCCCTTGTCGGTGAACGGCGGTATCTCGAAGTAGCTCATGGCGCCCGCGGCGATGCCCGCGAGGGCCAGGACCGAGACTCCGGCGATGATCCACTTCTTCGCCTTGGACTTCCGGCGCGGGGGCTCCTCCCCGTAGGGGGGCTCGTACTGGTCGTACTGGTCGTACTGCTGCTGCTGCTGCTGGTGCTGCTGCTGGTAGGGCGGCTGCTCGTAGCGGGGCTGCTGCATCGTGGGGGCCTCGTACCCCTGGTCCTGCTGCCCGTAGCCGTTCTGGCCGTAGGGGGCCCCGCCCTGCTGCGGCTGTGCGTACCCGGGCCGGCCGTAGGGCTGCTGACCCTGCGGGGGGCGGCCCTGCGGGGGCTGGCCGTAGGGAGGCTGGGAGCGGCCCTGGGGCGCGTACTGCGGCTGGCCCTGCTGTCGGCCCTGTTGCTGACCGTACGGGGGCTGCTGCGGGTACTGCCCGTCCGGCCGGTACGGCGGCTGGTACTGCCCGTCGGAATCGTGCGACATCTGCGGTGGTCTCCGGCTGTTGCTGCCCCGTTTGGGGTTGGACTGCTTCCGTTCGAATGATGAACGATAGTCCTTCCGGGTTCCTCATTTTTACTTCTCTTGAGATTTCCGGGGGGAGGTCGTTACCCGTCGCCTGGCGGGCCCGCGCTGTTCCCGTGCTGTTGGTCCACCGTCCCTGGCCCATGCACATGCCCCTGGGTATGGTGCGTCCGCGCCGCCGCCCCCAGACCCCCTCACGCCCGGAGGTACGTCCCGTGTTTGGCATGACCACTTCATGGTCCCGTCGTAAGGCCGCCCTGGCCACCGCCTTCGCCGTCACCGCCGCCGGCACCGCGCTCTGGGCGGGCATCGGAGCCGCACAGCCCGCCCACGCCGCGGCCCTGCCCGCCCCCGACCACGTCGTCGTGGTGGTGTTCGAGAACCACGCCTACAGCCAGGTCATCGGCAGCTCCAGCGCCCCGTACATCAACTCCCTGAAGACGGGCGGAGCGAACCTCACCAACTCCTTCGGCATCACCCACCCCAGCCAGCCCAACTACCTCCAGCTCTTCTCGGGCTCCAACCAGGGCGTCACGGGCGACAGCTGCTACACGCCCGGATTCAGCTCCGCGCCCAATCTGGCCTCCGAGCTGATAGCCGCGGGCAAGAGCTGGGCCAGCTACAACGAGACCCTCCCCAGCCAGGGCTCCACCACCTGCTCCAGTGGCAACTACGCCCGCAAGCACAACCCCTGGTTCGCCTTCTCCAACGTGCCCACCAGCACGGCGAAGACGATGACGCAGTTCCCCACGGACTACACCACCCTGCCCAAGGTGTCCTTCGTCGTCCCGAACCTCTGCAGCGACATGCACGACTGCTCCGTCGGCACCGGCGACACCTGGCTCAAGAACAACCTCAAGGCCTACGCCGACTGGGCCAAGACCCACAACAGCCTCCTGGTCGTCACCTTCGACGAGGACAACCGGCTCGCCGGGAACAAGATCCCGACCGTGCTCTACGGCCAGCCCGTCACCCCCGGCTCCACGTCGAGCACCACGTACAACCACTACGACATGCTGCGGACGCTGGAGGACCTGGCCGGGCTGACCACCCACGCCGGGAACGCCGCCACCGCCACCGACATCACGGGGATCTGGACCTCCTGACCATGTACGTCGCGGACTCGCGCGCGAACAACGCGCCCGCCGTGCTCCCCGAGTCGCAGGCCGTCGCCCCGGGCACCCGCCCGGGGCGGCGCGCCGCCCTCGCCCCCACGGTGCTCGCCCTCGGCACGGTCAGCCTGATCACCGACGTCTCCTCGGAGATGGTCACGGCCGTGCTCCCGCTCTACCTCGTCGCCGGACTCGGGCTCTCCCCGCTCGGCTTCGGCCTGCTCGACGGCGTCTACAACGGCGTCAGCGCCCTGGTCCGGCTCACCGGAGGCCACCTCGGCGACCGCTTCGGCCGCCACAAGGCACTCGCCGGGATCGGCTACGGCCTCTCCGCCCTGTGCAAGCCCCTCCTGCTGATCGCGCACACCCTGCCCGCGATCGGCGCCGTGCTCGCCCTCGACCGCACCGGCAAGGGCCTGCGCACCGCCCCGCGCGACGCCCTGATCTCGCTGGCCGCCACCCCCGAGGACCGCGGCCGGGCCTTCGGCGTGCACCGGGCCATGGACACCGCCGGCGCGCTGATCGGGCCGATCCTCGCCTTCCTCATCCTGCGGGGCGCCGCAGGCGGCTACGACGCCGTCTTCACCGTCAGCGCCTGCGTCGCCGCCCTGGGCGTCCTGGTCCTGGTGCTGTTCGTACCGGGCCGCCGCGCCGTGCCCGCCCCCGACGCCGAGCCCGTCTCCCTGCGGGCCTCCCTCGGGCTGCTGCGCCGCCGCGACCTGCGCCGGATCAGCCTCGGCGCCCTGCTGCTGGGCCTGTGTACCGTCAGCGACGCCTTCGTCTTCCTGCTGCTCCAGCGCGCCACCGGAATCGCCGACCGCTGGTTCGCCCTGCTCCCGCTCGGCACCGCGGCCGCCTTCTTCCTGCTGGCCCTGCCGCTCGGCCGGCTCGCCGACCGCGTCGGCCGCCGCCGCGTCTTCCTCGGCGGTCACCTCGCGCTGCTGCTCGTCTACGGACTGCTCCTGGCCGGCGGCGGGCACCCCGCCCTGCCGTACGCGGTGCTCCTGCTGCACGGCGGCTTCTACGCGGCCACCGACGGCGTGCTCATGGCCGAGGCCGCCGGGGCCGTCCCCGAGGAGCACCGCGGCGGCGGGCTGGCCCTCGTCCAGACCGGCCAGGCCCTCGCCCGGTTCGCCGCCTCCCTCGGCTTCGGCGCCGCCTGGACCCTGTGGGGGGCCCGCCCCGCCCTCGCCGTGGCCGCCGTGCTGCTCGCCGTGGCCGTCGCCTGCTGCGTCCGCCTCCGCCCCGCCGACGCCTGATCCCCGCCGCTTTCCCCGAAAGGCCCCGATGACCGCCACGCCCCCCACGACCACGCCCCCCGAGGCCCCGTCCCCGGCGAGCCCGTCCCCGATGACCCCGCGGCGCCGGATGCTGATCCTGGTGAGCGCGGTCGTCCTGCTCACGGTCGTGGGGGTGCTCGCCTTCGTCCGTGCCTCGTCGCGGGCCGACGAGAAGAACCACGCACGGGCGGGTGGCCCGGCCGTCTCCCACGGCGAGGTCACCCTGGCCCCGGACGGCGGCGGGCGGCGACTCGTCTTCCGCAACATGGCCTGGGGTCCCTTCCGCGACGAGCTCGCCACCGTCCCGGCGGACGCGCCCGAGGGCCCACGGACCGCCTCCGGGGTGAAGTGCCTGCGCTTCCACTCCGCCGGGGGCACCGGGATCTGCCTCCGGGCGGAAGAGGGCGCCGTGCAGGAGAGCTACCGGGCCGTGGTGCTCGACTCGCACCTCAAGGAGATCACCGACCGCCCCCTGGCCGGCATCCCGACCCGCGCCCGGGTTTCGCCCGGCGGCCACCTCGTCGCCTGGACCGTGTTCGTCGGCGGAGACTCGTACGCCGGTACGAACTTCTCCACCCGCACCTCACTGCTGGACCTGCGCACCGGGAAGTACGACGCCACCCTGGAGGACTTCACGATCCGCAAGGACGGCGAGACCTACCGCAACGCCGACGTGAACTTCTGGGGGGTCACCTTCGCCGCCGACGAGAAGACCTTCTACGCGACGCTGGCCACCGGCGGACACACCTACCTGGTCCGGGGCGACCTGGCCGCGCGCACGGTGACCACCCTGCGGGAGAACCTCGAATGCCCCTCGCTGTCCCCGGACGGGACCCGGCTGGTGTTCAAGAAGCGGGTGCCCGGCCTGTCGGCCGACGCCCCGTGGCGCCTCTACCTCCTCGACCTGGCCTCGATGAAGGAGACCCCGCTCGCCGAGGAGCGCAGCGTGGACGACCAGGTGGTGTGGAGCGACGACCGGACCGTCGTCTACTCCCTGCCCGGCGACTTCGGCGCCGACCTGTACTCCCTGCCGGCGGACGGCAGCGGAGCCCCCGCCCGGCTGATGCCCTCGGCCCTCGCCCCGGCCTTCCTCGGCTGAGCCGCTGAGGAGGGCCGGGACGGGAACGCCGTCGCGGGCGGGCCGGGAGGGGTCGCAGGACCGTTACGCCGGGATCAGCGTCTTGCGCCGGCGCTTGCGGGGCTGGGCGCCGGACATCCGCAGCTCGATGAGGGAGCGGACGGTGGGCCACTCCTCGTCGAGCACGGAATAGAAGGCCGTGCTGCGCACCGCGCCGTCCAGCCCCCGTGAATGGGCCCGGCGGACCCCTTCGCAGGTGAAGCCGAGACGTTCCATCGCCGCCCGCGAGCGCCCGTTGCGGGCGTCCGCGCGCAGGGAGATGCGGCGCACGCCCCAGGTCTCGAAGGCGTGGCGGAGCATGAGCAGCTTGGCCTCGGTGTTGATCCCCGTGCCCTGGGCACCCGGCGACAGCCAGGTGTTGCCGATCTCGGCGGCATCGGGGATCGCGGTCGTCGGATCCCCGAAGGGGACCCCCGGTACCGCGGGCCACACCAGCGGGCCCTGCCAGTAGTCGAGTTCCAGGAACCGGGTCGAACCGACGACCCGCCCGTCAGTGGCTCTGACCACGGCGAACGCAAGCGATCGACCCGCTGCCTGATCTGAGAGGGCGCGGTCGATGTACTCGTGGGACGCCTGCAACCCGTGCGGCACGGGAGTGAAGGCGTAAGTCGTACGATCCTCGGCACCGGCCACGGCCAGGGCCTCGGTGTGGTGGGGGGCGAGGGGCTCAAGCCGCACGGAGCGGCCAACGAGGAGTACGGGTACGGGCACGGAGCCTTCGGTCCTTCTGGGCGGTGGGGTGGTTGCACAGTCTGCGCTCCTGACGTCACCCCCCGCGCAAAACGCGGGTGAAAGGCAACGGGCTGTCAGGTGAACGCGAGTGGCTCAATGTAGCCCCTTAAAGTCCTCTCATGAACCCCCAATTTGGCAATGGCGCGACATCGTTTTTTGATGACTTTGGTCCGCGCGACGGACAGTCCGTGATCCTGCTCCACGGACACCCGTTCAACCGCTCGATGTGGGTGCCCCAGGCGACTGCCCTGACGGCTGCGGGATATCGAGTCATCGCCCCTGACCTGCGAGGATACGGGGAGAGCCCGGCTCTGGAGGAAAAGACGACGCTCGCCCGCTTCGCCGATGACGCGGCCGCGCTGCTGGCGGATCTGGGAATCGAACAGGCGGTCGTCGGCGGAGTGTCCATGGGCGGGCAGATCGCACTGGAGGTCAGGTTGCGCCACCCGGGTCTGGTACGGGCGCTCGTACTCAGCGACACCTCCCCGGCGCCGGAGACGCCGGAGGGGGTGAAGTTCCGCAGGGAGCTCGCCGAGCGGCTCCTGGAGGAGGGCATGGCCCCGTACGCGGATGAGGTCATGGACAAGATGCTGGCCCCCTACAACCTCATCGCGCAGCCCGGGGCCGCCGCCCGGGTGAGCGCGATGATGCGCGCCACCGACCCCAGGGGGGCGGCCGCGGCCCTGCGCGGGCGGGCGGAGCGGCCGGACTACCGGCCCGTGCTCGCGGAGCTGCCCGAGACCGTGCCCTGCCTGGTGTTGGTCGGCGCGGACGACGTGTACACCCCGGTTGCGGACGCCGAGGGCATGTGCGCCCTCGCCCCGCACGCCCGGCTCACCGTGATCGAGGGGGCGGGCCACCTGCCGGGCGTCGAGCGGCCCGAGGAGTTCAACCGGGCGCTGCTGGAGTTCCTCGCCGCCCTGTGACCGGCCGACCCCCTGCCGGCCGGGGGTCGGCAGGGGGTCGGCAGGGCTGCCGGGTGGCCCATCGAAACCGCCCCCCATTGGACCAGCCGAATGGGCCATTCCGCTGATCCAATGGACCGGTGACGATACGCTTCCTGCCCGCCCCCGGCGCCCCGCGCCGCCTGGCCGCCGCCCAGCTGAGCAACTCGGTCGGCGACGGCGCCTACTACGTGTGCTCGGCCCTCTACTTCACCCGGGTGGTGGGCCTCTCACCCGCCCAGATCGGCCTGGGCCTGACCCTCGCCTGGGCGGTCGGCTCGGTCGCCGGGGTCCCGCTGGGCGCCCTCGCCGACCGGCGGGGACCGCGCGGCACCTCGGTGCTCCTGGCCCTGGCCACCGCCGCGTCCGTGGCCTCCTTCCTGTTCATCCGGTCCTACGGGGCCTTCCTGTGCGCCGTGGTCCTCTACGCCGTCTTTCAGTGCGGTCTCGCGGCCGCCCGGCAGGCGCTGCTCGCGGGGCTCGTCGCCCCGGGGGAGCGGACGGGCGTGCTGGCCCACCTCCAGTCCACGCTCAACGCCGGACTCGCCCTCGGGGCGGCACTGGGCGGCCTGGCGCTCGGCGCCGGCACCGAGCGGGCCTACCTCGTGGTCTTCGCCCTCGACGCCCTGAGCTTCCTCGGATGCGCGGCCCTGCTGGCGACCCTGCCCGCCGTGCCGCCCGCCGCGGACCGGGCGGCGGGGGCGCCCCGGCTGGCGGTGCTGCGCGACCGGCCGTACGCGCTGGTCACCCTGCTCAACGCCGTGCTGCTGCTGCGGATGCCGCTGCTCAGCCTGGCCATACCGCTGTGGATCGTGGAGCGCACCCAGGCTCCCGGCTGGCTGGTGTCGGCGCTGTTCGTGCTCAACACCGTGGCCGTGATGCTGTTCCAGGTACGGGCGGCCCGGCCCGTGACCGACCTCGACAGCGCCACGCGGGCCCTGCGGGTCTCCGGGCTGCTGATGGCCCTGTCGTGCGCCGTGTTCGCCGCCTCGGCGCTGCCGGGGGCCGCATGGGCCGCCGCGGCACTGCTCGTGGTGGGCGCCGCGCTGCAGGCCGACGGCGAGATGCGGCAGTCGGCCGGGTCCTGGCAGATCGGCTTCTCGCTGGCTCCCGCCGAGCACATGGGCCAGTACCAGGGCTTCTTCGGCACCGGGGTGCCGGTGGCCCGGACCCTGGGGCCGCTGCTGCTGACCTCGCTGCTCCTGCTGTGGGGGATCCCCGGCTGGCTGCTGCTCGGCGCCCTGCTGCTGGCCGCCTCCTACGCGATGGGCCCCGCGGTGCGCCGGGCCCGGTCGGCCGCGCGGGCCGAGGACGTACCGGCCGGGGGCGTACCGGCCGGGGGCGTGGCCGCGTAGGGCGCCCGGGAACCCCCGCCCCGAGGGCTCCCGCGGCCGACCCGGCCGCGGGGACCCGGGCCGTCGGCTGCGATCATCCGTCCATGGACGACGTACTGCGGCGACTGGCCGCCGTGGGCCCCTTCTTCACCGTCGCGCACGGCGAGCGACCGCCCGGCCCCGGGTTCCGGCCGCTCGACGAGCTGTACGGGGAGCACCTCGCGCCCTACGTGGCCGAGGTCGGACGGCGGATCGGCAGCGGTCCGGGCCGGGTGGCGGCCTCGACCGCGCAGTTCGGGATCGCCTCGCGGCTGTGGTCGCTGGGCCTGGGCTGCGCCGCGCTCGGCGGCGCGATCCCCGACCTGGACCCCGCCCGCCTGTGGTGGCGCCTGCCCGCGGCCGGCTCGCTCGAACTGTGGCTCCCCGAGCCGGCCGCCCGGCCGGCCGCGGCCCTCGGCGAGAGCGTGCTCGGGAACCTGGCCGTACTGGACGCCGCGCTGCGCGAGCGGTACGGGGTCTCGGCGAAGGTGCTGCGCGGCAACGCCGCCTCCGGGCTCGTCGGCGCGCTGCGCGTGCTGCTCGACCGGGTCCCGGCACGACCGGCCGTCGAGCTGGCCGGAGCCCTGCTCGCCGACGGCGGGCCCCTGGCCGGCACGGGCACCTTCGTCCACGAGGAGGGGCTCGGGGTGGCCTTCGTACGGCGCAGCTGCTGCCTGTACTACCGGGTGCCCGGCGGCGGCCTCTGCGGGGACTGCGTGCTGCGGACCAGGTAGCCGCGCCGTGGCCCGGGGGGCCGTTCGGAGCAGCCGGGGGTGCGGCGGCCGGGCGGTCCGCCGGAGCTTCACCTAGCGTCCGCTGCATGAACGCCCCCACATCGCGGCCGGGCGGAGTGTCCCGCCGCACCGCGCTCACCGGTCTCGCCGCGGGAGCCGGCTCCCTCGCCCTGCCGGGCACGGCCCACGCCGCGCCCACCCCGTCCGCGTCGGCCGCCGATCCCGCACCCGGGGCCATGAAGCTCTTCGCGGACCCGGGCTTCGACTTCGCCGGGCTCCTCGCCCTGGGCGCGGCCGGGATGCGCGCCTCCGAGGTCGGCGAGGTGCTGACCGCCGTCAACGCGGTCAACGCCGCCGGCCTGTCCGAGCAGAGCTACACCGACACCTTCCGCGCCTGGGGCGACCGGCTCGCGGCGCCCCCCGCCGCGGGGCGCCACGGCGGGGACGTCCCCCCGCAGACCCGCCGCTTCCGCTCGCTGCGCGCCGCGCAGTACTACGCCCAGGCCCTCTTCTACGTCCTGGGCACCACCTCACCCGCCGACGAGAAGGCGGTCTACCTCGCCGGACGCACCGCCTGGGACGCCTTCACCCGGCTGTGCTCCCCGGCCGCCGTCCGGGCGGAGGTCCCGTACGGTGGTACGCGCCTGCCGGTCTGGTTCTTCCGTCCCGAGGGCCCCGCCCGGCCGCGCCCCACCGTGATCCTCACCAACGGCAGTGACGGGCAGAACGTGGACATGTGGACCTACGGAGTGTCCGCCGCCCTCGACCGGGGCTGGAACGCCCTCGTCTACGACGGCCCCGGCCAGGGACAGCTGCTCTTCGTCGAGGAGATCCCCTTCACCACCCGCTGGGAGAAGGTGGTCACACCGCTCGTCGACTGGCTGGCGGCCCGCAAGGACGTGGACTCCGCCCGGATCGCCCTCACGGGCCTGAGCATGGGCGGCAACCTGGTCGCCCGCGCCGCGGCCTTCGAGCACCGCCTGGCCGCCGTGGTCTGCCAGCCGGGCTGCGTCAGCCCCTGGCTGGGCTTCGACAAGGAGCTGCGCGACGTCGTCACGCCGGACAAGGCGGAGACCAACCGGGTCTGGAACGAGGAGGTGGTCCCCGAGCTGACCCCGCAGCTCGCGTTCACCGTCAAGAAGCGCTTCGAGATCTTCGACCGGCAGGCGCTGCGCCAGGCGCGCGCGGGCAAGGTGCTCACCGACCTCTGGACGCCCGCGCAGGTGGCCATCGGCCTCGACATCACGAAGCTGGTCCCCCGGATCAAGGCGCCGACGCTCGTCCTGGACTACGACTTCGAGCTGTTCTACCCGGGCCAGCCGCGGCAGATGTACGACCTGCTGAGCTCGCGGCGCGAGTACGTGAAGATGACGGAGGCCACCGGGGCACAGTTGCACTGTTCCCCGATGGCCCCGCAGCAGCACTGCGACGTCGTCTTCGACTGGCTGGAGGCGACGCTCCGCCCGGACCGCTCCTAGAAGGTCAGGTTCCAGGAGTCGATCTTGCCGGTGTCGCCGCCGGCGTTGTCGTTCACCCGCAGCTTCCAGGTGCCGTTCGCGACCTCGGAGGAGGCGTTGACGGTGAAGACCTGGTTGATGTTGTCGGTGCCGCCGCCCGCACGGTTGTGGACCGTGTAGACGGAGCCGTCGGGGGCGACCAGGTCGACCTTGAGGTCACCGATGTAGGTGTGCGCGATGTTCACGCCCACCTTGAGGGTGGCCGGGGCGTTGCCGGTCACGCCGGAGACGGTGATCGGGCTCTCCACGGTGGTGTTGTCACCGATGGCGAAGTCCGCGGTGTTCTCGAAGTACTTGCCCGCGGGCGGGGTGGCGCCGACCGCCTTCAGGGCGTCTACCTGGCCCTCGCCGAAGAAGGAGTTGTTCGCGGTCGTACCGGTGCAGCGGCCGTCGGCGGGGCAGGCGATGTCGTTGGCCTGGGTGGCCAGCTTGTCGCGGATCTGCGCCGGGGTGATGCCCGGGTTGGCGCTGGCGATCAGCGCCGCGACGCCCACCACGTGCGGGGTGGCCATCGAGGTGCCGCTCTTGGTGCCGTACTTGCCGCCCGGCAGCGTGGAGTAGACGTCCTGGCCCGGGGCTGCGACGTCGATGACGCCCTGCCCGAAGTTGGAGAACGAGGCCTTGGTGACGCCCGTGCCGTTCGCCGCGACGGTGACCACGCCCGGGAGCTCGGTCGGGATGTCCATGCAGGCGTTGGTGATGGTGCGGGTGACCGGGGTCGAGTCGTTGGGGCTCGCGGTGTCGGTCGTCTTGTGCGCGAGGTCGTAGTCCTCGTTGCCCGCCGCGGCGATCTGGAGCGAGCCCTTGCTCTCGGCGTACTCCTGGGCGCGCTTGACGCCCTCGATGATGGCGGCCTGGTCGATGTTGTCCGGGCAGTTGAACTGCCACGGGTCCGTGTAGTAGCTGTTGTTGGTGACCTTGAAGCCGTGGTCACCGGCCCACACGAAGCCGCAGATGGTGTTCTCGGCGAAGAAGAACGAGTTGCCCGGCTCGGCGACGCGGACCGCGGAGATCTTCACTCCCGGGGCCACGCCGACGACGCCCTTGCCGTTCTTGGCGGCGGCGACGGTACCCGCCACGTGGGTGCCGTGGGTGTCCACGTCACGCCAGGCGCCGGTACGGGTGTCGGGCTTGCCGTAGGCGCAGGAGACCGAGTCGGCCGCGTTGAAGTTCGGGGCCAGGTCCTGGTGCTGGTCGTCGACACCGGTGTCCAGGATGCCGACCTTGACCGACGGGGAGCCGGTGGTGACGGCCCAGGCCTGGTCGGCCTTGATCTGGCTCATGTCCGCGCGGACCGGCTCGCCGGCCGCGGTGGAGGACTGCGCCGGGTTGGCGGGCAGCGCCGGGTTGTAGGCGTCGGCGGGGACGTCCGAGGTACGGGTGGCGCCCACCTGCTGCACCCCGCTGACGCCGCGCATGGTGGAGGCGAAGGTGGCGGAGGCGGAGTGGGCGACGATCACGCCGATCGCGTCGAAGGACGAGAAGACCGTGCCGCCGTTGGCGGTGACGGCCGAGCGGATCGCCGTGCTGTCGCCGGGGGCGCTGATCACGAGGTAGGCACGGGTGCCGGCGGCCCAGGTCGCACTCTGGGAAGCCGGGGCCGCAGCCTTGGGGGCGGCCGCCGGAGCGGAAGCCGGGGCGGAGCCGTTCGGGTTGACGGGAGCGGTGCCGGCGATCGCGGCGGGCGCTCCGAAGGCGAGGGCGGCGCCGAGGGCGGCCGCCATCACCAGGCTACGTCGGGGTCGGCTGGATATGTGGGGTATCAATGCGTCCTCCGATGGCACAGCGGTGCTGTTGGCATCTGCCGTGCCGTACGAAACGAGTGGTGGACGCAAGATGTCAGACGGGCCACCCTGGAGGGAAGTACCTTTTAGCGCAGCGGAGTTACCGGCCGATTGGCCGAAAATGGCGGTTGGCGGGGGCTCGTCGCCCCATCGCCTCCCGGAGAAGGGACACCGGCCGGGCTGGGCACCGTGGGGGCGAGCCCTGCCCGGCCGGATCCCGCGGGTGCGCCGGTCAGGCCGGCACACCGTCCTTGGCCCCGGCCGACGGGTCGGCGGAGGGGGCGGCGGAGGGGGCGGCGGAGGAGTCCGTCGAGGGTGCGGGCACCGCGACGGGCGCCTCGTCGGGGCGGGCTCCGTGCCCGTCGTCGATCAGCGTGGTCTCGTCGAAGGGCATCCGGCCCGCGAGGACCTCGGTGGCCCGCTCCCGGTCGAACTCCTTCGTCCACGTTCCGATCAGCACGGTGGCGACGGCGTTGCCCGCGAAGTTGGTCAGGGCCCGGGCCTCGCTCATGAAGCGGTCGATGCCCACGATCAGGCCGACGCCGTCGACCAGTTCGGGCCGGTGTGACTGGAGCCCGCCGGCCAGCGTGGCCAGACCCGCCCCGGTGACCCCCGCGGCGCCCTTGGAGGCCACGATCATGAAGAGCAGCAGCGAGATCTGCTCGCCGAGCGCCAGCGGCTTGCCCATGGCCTCCGCCACGAACAGGGAGGACATCGTCAGGTAGATCGCCGTCCCGTCCAGGTTGAAGGAGTAGCCGGTCGGCACGGTGATGCCGGTCACCGGCCGGGAGACGCCGAGGTGTTCCATCTTCGCGATGAGCCGCGGCAGCGCCGACTCCGAGGAGGAGGTCGACAGGATCAGCAGGAACTCCCGCCCCAGGTACCGCAGGAGGGCGAAGATGCTGACGCCCGTACACACGCGCAACAGGGTGCCGAGTACGACGAAGACGAAGAGCAGGCAGGTGGTGTAGAAGCCGATCATGATCACGGCCAGGGACTTCAGCGCGTCGATGCCGGTCGCTCCGACCACCGCCGCGATCGCCCCGAAGGCACCCACCGGTGCCGCCCACATGATCATCGCCAGTACCCGGAACACCAGCTTCTGCACGTGTCCGATCCCGCGCAGCACCGGTTCGCCCGCCGTGCCCATCGCCTGGAGCGCGAACCCGCACAGCAGTGCCACCAGCAGTGTCTGGAGCACCTCGCCCCCGGTGAAGGCGGACACCAGCGTCGTCGGGATGATCCCGAGCAGGAACTCGGGCGTGCTCTCGGCGCCGCCCGCCTTGGCCTGGGCCTCCCCGGCGTGCCGGGCCGCCTCGGTCAGGTGCAGCCCGCTGCCGGGCTCCAGGAGGTTCCCCACGACCAGCCCGATCGCGAGGGCCACCGTCGACATGACCATGAAGTAGCCGAGGGCGAGTCCGCCGACCGCGCCCACCTTGGCGGCCTTGCGGACCGAGCCGATCCCCAGCACGATCGTGCAGAAGATCACGGGCGAGATCATCATCTTGATGAGGTTGACGAAGCCGGTGCCCAGCGGCTTGAGCTCGACAGCCACGCCGGGAGCGGCGAAGCCCACGGTGATGCCGAGCAGCACCGCGGCGATCACCGCGATGTAGAGATAATGGGTCTTGTCGCGCCTGGCGGCCACGTCGCCTCCTGGTGGTGAATGTGTTCCGGGAGACCATCGCCCACCCTGTGACCCCGGTCACCCTTCCGTTCATTGAGTTCATGGCCGGGTGCACACTGAGCGCCATGCTCCGCTTCCCTCGGCCGCCCCGCAGCCTCGCCGGCCAGCTCTTCGCCATGCAGGTGCTGCTGGTCGCCGTCGTCGTCGCCGGATGCGCGGTCTTCGCGTACGCGACCGCCCGGGACCAGGCCGAGGACGCCGCCCGGCGCCAGGCCGGGGCCGTGGCGCGGTCCGTCGCCGACTCCCCGTCGGTGCGCGACGCCGTCCAAAGCGGCGGGAGCGGGGCCGGCCCCTCGGCGGCCCTCCAGCCCTACGCCGAGCGGGTGCGCGCCGACTCGGGCGTGGACTTCGTGACGATCATGGCCCCGGACGGGCGGCGCTGGACCCACCCCGACCCGCGTCGCATCGGCGAACGCTTCCTCGGCAACACGGCCCCCGCCCTGCGCGGCGAGACCTTCAGCGAGACCTACACCGGCACGCTCGGCCCCTCCATCCGCGTGGTCACCCCCCTCGCCGACGAGGAGGGCCGGATCGTCGGCCTGGTCAGCGCGGGGATCACCGTGCGCGCCGTCAGCGACCGGCTGGCGGAGCAGCTCTCGGCCCTCGCCTGGGTGGCGGCCGGGGCGCTGGCCCTGGGCGGCGCGGGCACGTACGTGGTCAACGCGCGGCTGCGCCGCCACACGCACGGGATGAACGCCGCCGAACTGAGCCGGATGTACGACTACCACCAGGCGGCCCTGCACGGGGTCCGGGAGGGGCTGCTGATGCTCGACGGCCACCGCAGGATCACCCTCGTCAACGACGCCGGTCGCGAACTCCTCGGCCTGCGCGCGGAGATCACCGGCGTCGGCGTCGCCGACCTCGGCCTCCCCGCCCCGCTCACCGGAGCTCTGCTCGCCGACCGGCCGCGGGTCGACGAGGTCCACCTCACCGCCGACCGGGTGCTGGTGGTCAACAGCTCACCGGTGGCCGGCGGAGGCCGCCGCGGCACCGTGGTCACCCTGCGCGACCACACCGAACTCCAGGCGCTCACCGGGGAGCTGGACCACGAGCGGGGCTTCACCCAGGCGCTGCGCTCCCAGGCCCACGAGGCGGCCAACCGGCTCCACACCGTGGTCTCCCTCATCGAACTGGGCCGCAGCGAGGAGGCGGTGGAGTTCGCCACCGCGGAACTGGAGCTGTCCCAGGCCCTGACCGACGAGGTGGTCACCGCCGTCGGAGAGCCGGTGCTGGTCGCCCTGCTGCTCGGCAAGGCGGCGCAGGCGCACGAGCGGGGCATAGAGCTGGTCGTCACCCCGGACAGCGGTGCGGGCGGGGCCGTCGAGGGGATGGACGGGGTGCCCGGTCTCCCGCCCGCGCGCGACCTCGTCACCCTGCTCGGCAACCTGATCGACAACGCCGTCGACGCCCTCATGGGGGTGCCCGGAGCGCGGATCGCCGTCACCGTGCGCCGGGACGCGGACGAACTGCTGCTGCGGGTCGCCGACAACGGCCCCGGACTGCCCGAGGGGGTGGACGTGTTCCGGCGCGGCTGGTCCGGCAAGGGGGAGGGGCGCGGCCTGGGGCTGGCGCTGGTCCGCCAGGTGGCCCACCGGCACGGCGGGGCCGTCGACGCGGTCTCCGGGCCGGCCGGGGGCGCGGAGTTCACCGTCAGCCTGCCGCTGGGCTCCGGCCGGGCCGGTTGCGGGGAGACGGCGCGAGCGGCGGAGGCGCGGGAGCCGGACACGCGGCCCGGGTCACCGGGGGAGCCGGGATCCGCAGCAGCGCCCGGGGCCGGACCGGGAGCCGGCCGAGAGCCGGGACGCGGAGCGGCGCCGGAGACGGCGCCGGGCTCCGGCCGGGACGCGCCGCCGGGCCCCGGCCGGGACACGGCAGGTGACGGACATGGGCCGGGGCCCGGCATCCCCCGTCAGCGCCGCGCCGGCGGTGCGTCGTGAGCGCGCCCGAGGTGCGGGTGCTGGTGGTCGAGGACGATCCCGTGGCCGCCGCCGCGCACGCGCTCTACGTCGGCCGGGTGCCCGGCTTCACGGCCGTGGCCGCCGTCCACTCCCTCGCGGAGGCCACCCGGGTGCTGGAACGGACCCGGGTCGACCTGCTGCTCCTCGACCTCACCCTGCCCGACGGCCACGGGCTGCGCTTCGCGCGCGGGCTGCGGGCCGCCGGGCATCCCGTCGACGTGATCGCGGTGACCTCGGCCCGGGACCTGGCGGTGGTCCGCGAGAGCGTCTCGCTGGGCGTGGTGCAGTACGTACTGAAGCCCTTCGCCTTCCCGACCCTGCGCGAACGCCTGCTGCGCTACGCCGAGTTCCGGGCGTCGGCGGGCGAGGCGGCGGGTCAGGACGACGTGGACCGGGCGCTCGCCGCACTGCGCGCGCCCGGTCCGGCGGAACTGCCCAAAGGGCTCAGCGCCCCGACCCTGGAGCGGGTCGCGGCGCTGCTGCGGGCGGCGCCCGAGGGGCTGACCGCCGCGGGGGCGGCCGAGGCGGCCGGGATCTCGCGGATCACCGCCCGCAGGTACCTGGAGCACCTGGTGGACACCGGCCGGGCGGACCGCACCCCCCGGTACGGTCAGGTCGGCCGCCCCGAACTGCACTACCGCTGGCTGGCGGCGGCGGCCGGCTCCGTGTCGAACGTGTAGAACTTGCGGTGGTCCAGCATGTCGGCCGGGGTCACGTCGTTCCACGGCCGCATGGTGTCGCGCAGGTCGACCACGTTGGCGGTGCCGGCGGCCGGCAGGTAGGGGGACTGCGGGTGCTTCGCCTGCCAGTCGGCCCAGAGCTTGTCGACGAAGGCGTGGTGCATCCAGAACACCGGGTCGTTGGGCGAGACCCCGGTGGCCATCTGGCCGCCGACCCACACGTGCACCCGGTTGTGCAGGTTGGCGCCGCGCCATCCCTCCAGGTTGTTGCGGAAGCCGTTGGAGGAGCTGTTCCAGGGCGCCATGTCGTAGACCGGCATCGCCAGAACGGCGTCCACCTCGGCCTTGGTCGGCAGCTGGGCGACGCCCTCGCCGAGCGCGCGGCGCAGGTAGTTGCGCCCGTCGACCCGTACGGCTACCTCCCACTTGCCCGTCGCGTACGAGAAGGGTCCGTCCATGACCTGCCCGTCCCGGGCCCGGCCGGTGCCGCCGAGGAAGTCGGCGGCCCAGAGGGAGGAGCGGGTGGTGCGGTCGGCGGTCCAGTCCCAGTACGGGATCGAGACGCTCGCGTCCACCGCCTGAAGAGCCGCCTCGAACTCCAGGAGAAAGCGGCGGTGCCAGGGGAGGAAGGAGGGAGAGCGGTGGCCGACGCGGTCGCCCGAGTCGGTGTCGCTCATGATGAACCCGTTGTGGGTGGTGACGAACCGGTCGTAGCGGCCCGTTCGCTTCAGTTCGAGCAGCGCGTTGGTGAAGGCGCGCTTCTCCTCGGGAGTGAGCGCGGCCTGGTTCTTGCGGACGGTCATGCCATGCCCCCCATCTGCATCGGGGCGAGCTGCGAGCCCTGGAGCTCGCGCACCGCGGCACGGGCCAGCGAGGTCGGGTCGGCGAAGGTCTCGTAGTGGTTGACGACGCTGATCCAGGTGCCGTCCGCGTTCTGCATCACGTGCAGTTCGCGGCCGTCTATCTTCACGGTCGGCAGACCGGGGGAGTGGTGGCCGCCGTGGTGGCCGCCCCCCGTGCCGGGGGCTATCTGGATCCGGCGGCCCTGGTACACCTCGTCGACGGTGCCGGCCGGGGTGGTGGCCGCACGGGAGTCGGTGGCGGCGGCGTGCGCGGTGGCGCCCGCGATGCCGAGGACGGTGAGTGCGCCGGCAGTGGTGCCCAAGGCCTGCCGACGGGTGATCTTGTTCATGGCCGAAGAACTATCAGGGCCATGGGGGCAGTTGGCCGCTATCAGGACATCGGTGGATAAGTTGTGTGTAGAACAAATGAAATGATCTTCCCCGTTCGCGTCGGCTCCGACGGCCGGTGCGGGAAGATCTGCGGGGGAAATGCTACTGGACGGTAATTCTTCCGGCGTGACGAGGTTGTTATGGAGGGGATCACACGCCGGAGTCGGCCGGAAGGTGCGGCTCGCGCCCCGCTTTCCTCAAGCGTTTCCCGAGAGGTGCCGAAGTCGACTTCATAACGATCTGCACCTTATAGTCCCGATATGGCTCTTCATCAGACGAAGGACGCGAACGCCAGGGACGCCGATACGGACGTGTTCACGTCCGCCCTCAGCGGCCAGATCCTCCCGAAGTACCGGATGCCCGACGACCACTCGCCTTCCGAGGTGGTCTACTCGCTCCTCCACAACGAGCTGCTCCTCGACGGCAACGCCGCCCAGAACCTGGCCACCTTCTGCACCACCTGGTCGGACGACGGCGTGCACCGCCTGATGAACGAGTGCCTCGACAAGAACATGATCGACAAGGACGAGTACCCGCAGACGGCCGAGATCGAGGCCCGCTGCGTCAATATCCTGGCCGACCTCTGGAACGCCCCGCCCGGAACCTCCGGCACCGGCTGCTCCACCACCGGCTCCAGCGAGGCCGCCATGCTCGGCGGCCTCGCCCTCAAATGGCGCTGGCGGGCCCGCCGCCGGGGGGAGGGCAAACCGGCGGACCGGCCCAACCTGGTCTGCGGCCCGGTGCAGATCTGCTGGGAGAAGTTCGCCCGCTACTTCGACGTCGAGCTCCGGCAGGTCCCCGTGGAGCCCGGCGCGACCGGCCTGCTCCCGCACCAGCTCGCCGCCCACGTCGACGAGAACACCATCGGGGTCGTCGCCATCCTCGGCGTCACCTACACCTGCGACTACGAACCCGTCGCCGAGATCGCCGCCGAGCTCGACCGGATCCAGCAGGAGCACGGCTGGGACATCCCCGTCCACGTGGACGCGGCGAGCGGCGGCTTCGTCGCCCCCTTCCTCCACCCCGACGTGGTCTGGGACTTCCGGCTGCCGCGCGTGGCCTCCGTCAACACCTCCGGGCACAAGTACGGGCTCGCCCCGCTCGGCGTCGGCTGGATCGTCTGGCGCACCGCCGATCTGCTCCCCGCCGACCTCGTCTTCGACGTGGACTACCTCGGCGGTGACATGCCGACCTTCGCCCTCAACTTCTCCCGCCCCGGCGGCGAGGTCATCGCCCAGTACTACCTCTTCCTGCGGCTGGGCCGCGGCGGCTACCGGCGCGTCCAGCAGTCCTGCGCCGACACCGCCCAGTACCTGGCCGGGGAGATCGCCGGCATGGGCCCCTTCACCCTGCTCTACGACGGCCAGGGCGGGCTGCCCGCCGTCTCCTACATGCTCGCCGACCCGGCCGGCGCCGGGTTCACCCTCTACGACCTCTCCGACCGGCTGCGGATGCGCGGCTGGCAGGTGCCCACGTACCCGCTCCCGGCGGACCGTCAGGACACCCTCATCCAGCGCGTCCTGATCCGCCACGGGGTGACCCGCGACCAGATCGCCCTGCTCGTCACCGACATGCGGGCGGCCGTCGAACACCTGGCCGCCCACCCGCAGCCGGTCCCCACCACGGAACCCAGGTCGGGCTTCCACCACTGACCGCCCCGGGTCACCGGCCGGAGCGGGACCAGCGCATCCCCAGGGCCGTCAGCGCGGCGGCCCGCTCCGGCGCCAGCCCCGCCGCGCGGGAGCGCTGGTTGGCGATCCACGCCCCGAGCCTCAGCTCCTGGTCCCCCCACCGCTCCACGTGCGGGCGGGGGACCTTAAGGTGCCCCTCGCGGGCGTGGAACTGCCGGGCCGCCTCCAGATACCCGGCCCACGCGGAGGCATGGCTGCGGCGCGCGGGCGGACGCTCCGCCTCCGGTGCCGGGGCCAGCCCCAGCGTGTGCTCCAGCAGCCACCGCTGCGACCACCCCAGCCGCTCCCACCCCAGCCGCTGGGCGCGCACCCACCCGCCCAGGTCCTCGCCCTGCACCAGCACCCGGCCGGGAACCGGCGGAACCCGGCCGCCCGCGTCCAGGTGCACCCGGGTCAGGTGGAAGGCCCGCTGCCAGCCGATGTCCCAGACGGGACACCAGGACGGGTCGATCCGGTCCAGCGCCTCCCGGCGCTCCTCCGGCAGCGCCCCCGGCCCCTCCCGGCGCGCGGCGGCCCGGTTGTTCTTCATCCACACCCCGACGGGCGCCCCGTGCCAGGTGGCGTCCACCGGCGGCAGCAGGTGCCCGTGCTCGGCGGCCCAGGCCCCCGCCGCCGCCAGCCCCTCCTCGAAGGCCACGTCGAAATGGCTCCACACCATGCCGAGTCCGTCCAGCTCCCGCATGCGCTCGCGGCCCAGCGCGCCCCGGCGGTACGTGCGCCGCGCGTCCGCGATCCACTGGCCCAGCGGGAACCCCGCCAGGGCCGACGGCCACTGCCCGCCGGACTCCGGCACCCGGTAGGCGAACGGCACCCGCAGGTCCCCGGCCGTCGCCGCGTAGATCCGCGCCGCCTCCGCCCCGCGCCGCCACCGCGTGTGCTCCGGGTTGAGCACCCGAAGCCGGACGAAGGCCGCCAGCAGCGCCGGATCCCGGGGCGTGGAGAAGCTCAGCAGCGCCGCGGCGCCCGGCCCGGTGCCGCCGGTGCTCCCGCCCGCACCGGCCGCCGACGCCGGGCGGCCCGGTGCCTGCGGCTGGGCCAGAGCCTCCACCAGGCGTGAGTCGTGCGCCCTCAGCGCCTCCAGGAGCCGTGCGAGGTCCCCGTAGGCCCGTGAGGTCAGCATCGTCTCGGGGGACTCCCCGGGCCCCAGCAGCACCGGCACCACCAGCGAGGCGACCTTCCCCTCTCCGGGCCGGATCCGCAGCGCCCGGCCCACGGCCTGCACCAGATCCGGCATGGAACCGCGCACGTCGGCCCAGAACACGGAGTCGCACTCCTTGGTGTCGACACCTTCGCCCAGCACCCGGACGCTGCCCAGGAACGCCTTGTCCGCGACCCGGTCCGCGGCGAACGCCTCCAGCACGCGACGCCGGTGGGCCGCCGTGTGCTGCCCGCACAGCCAGTCCGCCCACACCGTGCGCGGGTACGCCGGCAGCGCCGGCCGGCTCGCGGCCCGCAGCCGCGCCGCGACCGCCGGCAGCCCCGCCGCGAAGGCCTCGGCCTCCTTGGTCAGATGGTGGAACACCAGCGTCCGCCGGAACCCCTGGTCCGCCGCGGCCTTAACCAGCGCCGCCTGGAGCGCCGCCAGCCGCATCCCGCGCACCCGGTCCGAACGGCCGTCCGCACCCAGCAGCACCGCCGACCGGAAGCCCGGATCGCTGATGTCCACGCACACCACCCGGTACGGGGCGCAGATGCCCCGGTCGATCGCCTCCGACAAGGGGAGCGTGTAGCAGCGGGCGCCGAACGGCCCCTGCGGATCGTCCTCCATGGAGGCCACCAGCTCGCCCCGGCCCCGGAGCCCGCCGGCCCCCCGGGCGCGCGCGGGCCCCTCCCCGTACTCGTCCTCCGCCCCCTCGGCTTCGGGGTCCTCCCCGTCCCGCCACACCCGGGGGGTGGCCGTCATGTACAGCCGGCGGGCGGAGGGGATGCGCGTGTTGTCGTGGACCACCGCCCAGGGCTTGCCGATCCGCCCCGACGTACGGTGCGCCTCGTCGACCACGATCAGGTCCCACGGCGGCAGACCCGCCAGGTGGGCCCGCTCGATGGTGCCCTGCCCCAGCGACGCGTACGTGGCGAACACGGTCACCCGCTCCACCGGCCCGGTGCCCCACCGGGCCAGTCGGCCCGGATCGGTGGTGGTCGGCAGTCCCGCCTCCTCGCCGCGCAGCGAGCACACCGCGAGGGCGCGTCCGGTCCGGCCGCCCGCCCGCCAGGCGGACGCGGTCTGCACGAGCAGGTCGAGCGAGGGAACCAGGACGAGCACCCGCCCCGCCCGCAACTCCTCGGCGGAGCGCACGGCGACCAGGGACTTGCCCGACCCGGTCGCCATGATCACCTGGGTGCGCAGGCCCCGCCCGGGGAGCCGGCCGTCGGCCGGGGGCTCCAGGGCGCGGACGACGGCGTCGACGGCCTCGCGCTGATGCGCGCGCAACTGCGGCTTCGCCATCCGACTCGTCACCCCGTCCCCGTTGATCTGCCCGTTCTGCTCCAGGTCCTATCTTGCCCGGATTCTGAGACAAACAGGGGAAGGGGGAGGTCCGGACGGTCACGTCCGCACTGTCACGTCCGCACCATTGCGTCCGGACGGGTCGGATCCGGACCGCCGCGGGCCCCGGGTGGTCACCCGGGGGCGGCCGGCCGTTCGCGGAGGACGGCCGGTCACATGCGGGCGCCGAAGTTCTGCGTCCACCAGGGGCCGCCCGCACCCGGGCGCATGCCCACGCCTATGTCCTTGAAGGAGCAGTTCAGGATGTTGGCCCGGTGACCGGGGCTCTTCATCCACGCGTCCATCACGTCCTGCGCCGTCTGCTGACCCTTCGCGATGTTCTCCCCGTACGTCGACCAGCGGTACCCGGCGGCCGTCGTCCGCGTTCCCGGGTCGCCCCCGTCCGGGTCGGTGTGCGAGAAGTAGTCCCGCTGCGCCATGTCCTCCGAGTGCCCCTGGGCCGCGGAGCGCAGCTGCGCGTCCTCCTTGAGCGGCCCGCAGCCGGCCGCCGCCCGCTCGGAGTTGACCAGGGCGATGACCTGTCCCGCCACGCCCGCCGGAGCGGGCGCCGGAGCCGGTGCGGCCGGGCGCGGAGCGCTGGTCTTCGCAGGCGTGGGCGCGGGGGACTTCGACGAGCTGGTGGAGGGCGAGGGGGAGGCCGAAGCGGAAGCGGACGCCGAAGGCGAGGGGGAGGCCGAAGCGGAGGCCGAGGCCGACCCGGAGGCGGAGGGCGCCCCCGCGTTCGCGTCGGGGGCCGACAGCGCGGCCAGCGGGGACGCGGGCGCGCCGCCGCCCGCCTCGGTGCCCC